>NZ_JAIBNX010000021.1:19629-52811 GCF_026130045.1 Micromonospora sp. CPCC 205371 | reverse complement strand
AGGCGCGCGGGGGGGGGGGGGCGGCCGAGGGGGGGGGGAGGGTGGAGGCCCCCCGGTGGAGCCCCTCCCCCGAAGGCGACCCCGCCACCCGTGCCGGCTGGGGCATCTCGCTGGCCGCCATGCAGCTCACCGCTGGCCGGCCCACCGAGGCGCTCGACGTGCTCAACCGCGCCGAGCCGCTCGTCGAGCTCTCCGGCACTCCGGAGATCGGTGTCGAGATGCGGCTGCTGCGCGCCACCGTCCTGCTCGCGCTCGACCGCGCCGACGAGGCCGAGCCTGAGCTGCGCGCCGTCCAGGCCACCGAGGCTGCCGACGACACGCAGCGCGGATACGCCGCGTTCCGCCTCGGCGGCCTGCTGCTGCACCGCGACGATGTCGAGGGCGCCGTCGACGCGTACGCCGAAGCGGCCGCGCTCACCAGCGGGCCCATGGCCGCCGAGGCACGGTTCCACCGTGGACGGTTGCTCGCCGGAGGGCCACGCGCCGCCGAGGCGGTGCCCGACCTGGTCGAGGCCGTCGCCGAGTTCACCGTGTACGGCGCGGTCGAGCCGCCGGCGCTCGCGCGCATCGAACTCGCCGTCGCGTACCTGAACAGCGGCCGGGCCCACGAGGCGGCCGAGACCGCGGAAGAGGCCGTGGCGGCACTGCCCGGCTCCGGCGTGGCCGCGGAGCTGCCCCGCGCCCGGCACGTACTGGCCAGCGCCTACCGCCAGATCGGCGAACTGGACGCGGCCCTCGATCTGGTCCGAGCCAACATCGGCTCCGGCGACAACGACCCGTACGCGTTGGCGAGGCTCCACGAAGATGAGGGCGACATCCTCGAAGCCGCCGACCGCGACGGCGAGGCGGTGCCCGCGTACGAGGCGGCCGCCACCGCGTATCAGACCGCCGAGTCCCCATTGGACGGAGTGCGCGCCCTTCGCAAGGCGGCCCGGTCCGCCCGGTACGCCGGTCAGCTCGACGACACCGCCCGGCTGCTCGACGCCGTCGAGGCCGCGCTGTTCCCGCTGCCGTCCGCCGAGCCGGCGGTCGTGTTCCACGCGGCCGGCCTCGACTACGACCGGTCCGCGCTCGCCGACCGGTTGGGACGGCGCGAGGAGGCGGCGACGCTGGCCGCGCGTGCGGCAGAGGGGTACGACCGGATCGGCGCCGCCGACAACGCCGCCGACGCGCGTATCACCCAGGCCGAGTTGCTCGACGAGCCGGCGGCGGAGCCGCTGCTGCGCCAGGTCTTCGAGTCCGTGGAGCACGGCACCAACCTGTGGTACCGCGCCGGCTACGCCCTAGCCGACGCCCTCCGCACACTGAACCGCGACGCCGAAGCCGACAGCGTCCAGGCCCAGCTCGACGACGCCACCCCGTGATCAGGGCGAGGGGGTTGTGACTATGCCCAGGTCGTCGGCGCGGGCCCAGACCGGGCGGAGGGCGGCTTCCGGGTCGCGGTGGAAGGAGCTGGCGCGCAGGCGTACGAAGACGCAGTTGCCGACGCGTTCCAGGATCGCCTGCCGGCGCAGCTCGTGCGCGAACGCCTCCGCCCCGTGGTAGGTGTCGCCGTCACACTCGATCGCCAGCCGCCGGCCATCCGGCGCGGCCACCACGAAGTCGACGGTGAAGGTGCCGATCCGGTACTGCGGCACCGGTCGCAGCCCACCCGCGGTCAGCCGGCGCAGAACCGCCCGCTGGAAGTCGGTCACCGGCTCCCCGGCAACCGGCTGCGCGGCCGGTGGGCGCTGGGCGTACGCAAGCAGGGCGGCTCTGGCGTCGTCGGCGTGCAGGTCGGCCAGCGTCACCGAGTGGAAGACCCACATCTGGTCGCGGGCACGTGACGCGGCGACGTTGACCCGGCGGTGGAAGTCGCGCTTGGTGAACGCGCCGATCGCGCCATCCGCGCTGGCTACCACCATCGACACGAGCACGATGTCGCGCTCGTCGCCCTGGAACGTGTACGGGTCGCCGACGCGCAACTGGCGGCGTTCCAGCTCGTCGGGGCCGATCTCTTCGCGCAGCCGGTGCAGCAGGTACCCCGCCTGCCCGCTGCCGGACAGCAGGCTGACCACCCCGAGCGAGCGGCCCGCGTACGAGGGGTCGGCGACGATCGACGCGACCCGCTTGACCAGGGCCTCGGCTTCGGCGACGTTGACCTCGCCATACTCAGGCAGCGTCTGCCGCCGGCCGTCGGGCACGTGCACCGCCACCACCGACGCGTCGAGCCCGCTCCGCGAGGCGCGCAGCGGCTGGATCTTGCCGTCGTAGTAGGCGGCGCTGGAGAACCCGATGATCGTCGGCACACTGCGGAAATGCTCGGTCAGCAGGATGCGCTGCGGTGACCGCCGCACCGCGTGGTCGTACAGGCTGCTCTCGGTGTCGAAGTGCTCGGCGGACGGTACCTCGCCAAGGTGGGTGGCGATCAGCGCGTTGACGCGCTCGCCCGGTACGCCCACGAGCTGCGGACCGATCTGCTGGTCATCGCCGACCACGACGGCGCGGCGGGCGAGGCTCAGCACCGGCAGGGCGAACACGTCGGCCTGCGACGCCTCGTCGACGATCACCACGTCGAAGATCGGCGGCCGCCCCGCAAACTGCTCCAGCGCCCGGTCGATCGACATGATCCAGACGGGGACGGCGGTGACGGCCTCGGCCATGGCGCGCTGGGCGGCCGCCTGCCAGTGGGCCGCGCTCTTGCCGGTACCCTTGCCGATCTTGCGAAGCGCGGCGGTCCAGTCGGCGAGGGCCGCCTTGCGACGGTCGTCGAGGGTGAGCGACACCTCCAGCCAGGCCGACGACACCACGAGGTCGGAGGTGAGGCGGCGGATCTGGTCGCGGGCGCGCTCCAGGCGGCGGCCTAGATCGGCACCGTCGACATCGCCCACCACGCCGTCGAACCAGGTCTGCGCCTGCCGCCACGACCACGCCCGGAGCGCCGCCGCACCGTCTGCCGGCGTCACCCCACTGTCGATGGCCGCGGCCCACTGCGGCGCCACGGTCGCCAACTGGGCGTGCAGGGCCGCGTACCGGGTGGCATCCGGCCGCAGCATCCACAGTCGACGTATCTCGGCCAGCTCGGCGTCCCAGGCGACCAGGTCGCCACGCTCCCAGGCCGTCACCAACGCTGGCTGACCATCCAAAGACCGCAGCCAATCGGTCATCTCCGAGTGCTCCGCGGTCAGCCGGTCGAGCACGAACACGTTGCTGGCGGCCTCGACCTCGCCGGCCAGCTCCGCGAGCCGTCGGGCGTCGACGTCGGCCGGGTAGCGCGGGTGCGCCACGGCCAGGGTCGCGCGCAGCGCGGGCCAGCGGCGACTCTCCCAGTCGAGCGCCTCGACCGCCACGCTCAGCAGCCGACCGGCCCACAGCTCCGGCTCAGGCCCGGTCTCCGGGACTGGAGCGTCGAGGCGGGTGCGCCACTCCTCCCAGCGGGCGGCGAGCTGCTGGCGCAACTGGTCACGTTGGACGGTCGCCACCACCAGGTCGACGTCTTCTGTCGTGCGCACGGGCTCGCCGTCGACCTGGACCTCGGCGACCAGCCGGGCCAGCTCGGCGTGCGTGAGGCGGCGCACCGGCTTGCCGGCCGCGTATCGCGCCCGCACCTCGCTGAGCTGAGTGAGCAGCCTGCGCGGCTGGGCGGCGTGCGGCTCGGGGACCGTTACGCGGCGGCCGGCCACGAACGCGGTGCGGCGGCCAAGCTCGGTGAGGAGTTGCTGGCACGCCGCCACGTGGTCGTCCCACACCACGCGCCAGCTCGGGTCGCGGATGAGCTGGCCGAGCCGATCGGTCCAGCTTCCTTCGCGCCGGGTCAGCTCGTCGGCCGCGCCGCGCAGTGCGGTGGCCAGCTCGTCGACGGCGGTCGCGCCGAGCCGGCGTACCCCCTCGATGGACAGACCGCGATCGCGGAGCGCGTCGACCACCTTGCGCGCGTCGCGCAACGCGTCTTTCGCCGCGGCGATCTCTTCGCCCGCCGGCAGCACGCCATCTTCGGGCAGCGGGGCGAGCGCGGCCGCGCGGTCGGCGGGCGAGATGCGCCGCGCGAGGTCGGCCAGCACGGTGAAGTCGGCCGCGTCGAGGGGCGGCGGGGTGCCGGGCGGCACGGCGTCGGGTACCAGATCGTCGGCCTCGTGCCGGCGCAGCCACTCGCCGACCTCGCCCGCGCCGCGTCCCTCATAGGTCGCGGCCTCGCGCTCGGCGGTGTCGAGCAGCAGCGACCTGGCCTGCGCGAAGCCGGCCTCCGCGGCCTCGATGTCGGCGACCAGCCGGCGCACCCACGCGGCCTCGGCCTCCTGGTCGAGCGTCGCCGCCCGGTCGGAGAGCTCGCGCGCCGCCACCTGAAGCTGCACGAGCTGATCGGCGGAACGGCCCAGCACGGCGAGGCACAGCGGCTGGATGTCGGCGGGCAGGCCGTCGCGCAGGACCCGCAACGGGTCCTCCTTCTGCGCGAGCACAAGGACCCGCTTGCCGTGCGCCACCAGGTGGCAGATGAGGTTGCGGATCGTGTGGGTCTTTCCGGTACCCGGCGGGCCCTGCACCGCCACCGCCCGGTGCGCCGCGAGGCGGCGGGCGATCGACTCCTGGGCGTCGTTGGTGGCCATCGGCATGAGCAGCCGCTCACCGACGCGGGTCCAGTCGGCGGGGTCGTCGTCGGGCATCCGCAGCTTGCTGGGCTCGTGCGCGAGCACGGCGGCAAGCGCGCCAACGGCCGCGTCGGGATCGTGCGCCAGGCGGTCGCGGAGGCGTTCGAGGAAGCGGCGGACCATCCGCTGCCGAGGGCGCACGAACAGCACGCCCGTGTCGTAGACATGGCCGCTGTCCGGCGGCTCGCCGATACCCGTCCACACGGTCGCGTCGAGCCCCAAGCGGCGTAGTGCCCGGCGGGCGAAATCCTGCCGCTCCGCCGGATCCCATGGGTCGACGTCGACCTGGCCACCGGGCCCGCCCAGGTCGATCAGGTCGGCCACGCGCCGCTCGTCGACCTCGGCCAGGGCGTCCGCCTGAAGGCGGGCCGGCCCCTGCGGCACGACCGTGACCACGGCCGCGTCCGGGTCGTACTCGATCGCCACCGGCGTGGCCAGCAACGGGTACTCGATGCCGGCGTGACGCAGAACCGCATGGCCCCAGACCAGCTCGACCCGCGCGGCGTCGATGTCGACGCGGTACCGCAGGTCGTAGAGCCGGTCGTGTAGGCGCCGCGCCGCCTCCGCCCGCAGATGCGCCCGCGACCAGGGCGCCCACTCCTGCTCATGCCAGGTCGTGAACTCGACGCGCGCCTCCTCCGGCGCGTCGTCACCGAGCGTGGGCGACGCGGTCGCGGAGAGATCCCAGGCCAGGTAGCGCAGCAGCCCGGTCGGAATCGACGGTGGAGTCGGCGGCTCCGGCCGGCCCACGCGCAGCCAGCTACCGCCGGGCTGGCGGGGGCCGAGTGCGCAATCCTCGGATTCGGGCAGGTCGTGCTGCCAGTACGCGTCGGTGGCGGGCACGGTGCGGACCGGCTTGTCCAGCCGCCCCCGCCGGACCCGCGGGTCCTCGCTGGGGGGGCGCCCCCGGCGGTGGACGGCACCCGGCGGGTCACCGCCGGCTTCCCCGGCCGCGACCTCTTCCTCGCCCTCCCGCTGCACACCCGCCATCACTCCGACGGTAACGCGCCGTGCCCACCACCGCAGGCCACACGCGGCGGTCATCGCGATTGGAAGCGATCGTGTAGACAGGCTCCATGGAGGACGCCAACCCGACGTACCTGTTGAGTCTGCCGCTGCACGCGATCACTGAGGTCTACGGCGAGGAGGGACTACGTCGGCGGTTCGCTCTGGAGATCGAGCGTTTCGACCAGGCCGACCAGGCGCGGATCGAGCGGGCGCTGGAGCTCGCCTCGCGGCTGCACCGCGACCACCGCCGCGTCCGCGAACCTTATCTGAATCACCTGCTGCGGGTCGCGACCAGGATCATCACGTACTACCGGGTGCGCGACATCGACGTCATCGTGGCCGCCCTCCTGCACGACGCGGTCGAAGATCACCCGGAAGCGCTGGCCGGCGGGGCGCCCACCGACCCGACGGAAGCCGCGCTCGCCGTACTGACCCGCGACTTCGGGCCGCGCGTCGCCGACCTGGTGCGGTCGGTGACCAACCCCGAGTACGACCCCGGCCGCGACAGTGACGAGCAGTACCGCGAGCACCTGGCCGAAAGCCTCGACCGGCACCCGTGGGCGCGGGTCATCAAGGCCTCCGACTTCACCGACAACGGCGTCGGCGTCATCCACACCACGGGACCGAAGGTGCACCGGGCGGCCACCAAGTACCGGCCGCTGGTGCCGATCCTCCGCGAACTGGTCGGCCGCGCCGACACGCCACTCGACGACGACGCCAAGCAGCACATCGCCGACCAACTCGACCTGGCGGAACGGCGATTCGCCGCCATCCTGGGAGAATGACCATCGACCTGGGCGGCGTCATCGTCGCCACCACGCTTCCGTTCACACCCGACCCGGCCGCGCCCGGTGGCCTCGCCGTCGACTACGAGCGCTTCGCGGCGCACTGCGACTGGCTGATCAGCAACGGATGCCGCGGCGTCGGCCCCAACGGCTCGCTCGGCGAGTACTCGTCGCTCACCGACGCCGAGCGCCGCAAGGTCGTGCAGGTGGCGGTCGAGGCGGTCGGTGGGCGCGGGCTCGTCGTCGCTGGGGTGCACGGGGTCGGCTGGCACCAGGCCAAGCACTGGGCCGAGCTCGCCAAGGAAGACGGTGCCGACGGGGTGCTGCTGCTGCCGCCAACCCTGTACCGGGCGTCCGAGGCGGAGGTCATCGAGCACTACACGCGAGTCGCCGAGGTCGGCCTGCCGATCATGATGTACAACAACCCGATCGACACCAAGGTCGACCTGGTGCCGTCGCTGGTGGCGAAGCTGGCCTCGATCCCGAACGTGGTCGCCATCAAGGAGTTCTCCGGCGACGTGCGGCGTGTGTACGAGATCCGGGAACGCTGCGACATCGACGTGATCGCGGGCGCCGACGACCTGCTCTTCGAGAGCCTGGTCAACGGCGCTGTCGGATGGTTCGCCGGGTACCCGAACGCGTTCCCCGCCGAGGCCGTCGAGCTGTACGAGCTGGCGCGGGCCGACCGGATCGTCGAGGCGCGCGAGCTGTACCGCCACCTCGTGCCCGCGTTCCGGTGGGACTCGCGCACCGAGTTCGTACAGGCCATCAAGCTGAGCATCGACATCGTCGGCCGCAGCTATGGCGGCCCGACCCGCCCGCCGCGCGGCCCGCTGACCCCCGAGCACGAGGCAGGTGTCCGCGCCGACGTCGAGGCGGCGCTGCGCTACCTCGCATCCCGCTAACCCCGTGATCAGGGCGCCCCTCAAGTCGTTAGAGCAACTAGTGGGACGCCCTGATCTCGGGTGGGGCGGGGTGGTTAGCCGCGTTCGATCAGGTGGCCCACGACGCTGGGGCCGTACAGAGGGGCGCCGGAGGCGTCGCGGCGGTCGTCGACCGGGGGCAGCTCGCGCGGGTCGCCCGTCGTCGTCGCGGCCGCCGGGCGAGGGCCGACCCACGCCAGCGTCAGCTTGGTCTCACCCTTGAGGAAGCGCTGCGACCGTACGCCGCCCGTCGCGCGCCCCTTCGCCGGGTACTGGGCGAACGGCGTGACCTTGACGCTGGCACCCGTCGAGGTGACCACCATCGGCTCACCGTGCTCGGGATCATCGGTGCGGATCGCGCCGAAGAACACCGCCTGCGCCCCGGCCGCCAGGTTGATGCCCGCCATGCCGCCGCCTTTGAGGCCCTGCGGCCGCACCGCCTTCGCCTCGTATCGCAGCAGCGACGAGTCGGAGCTGACGAACACCAAGGTCTCGGAGCCGTCGGTCAGCCAGGTGGCGCCGACCACCTCG
Organism: Micromonospora sp. CPCC 205371; assembly: GCF_026130045.1. Taxonomy (GTDB): domain Bacteria; phylum Actinomycetota; class Actinomycetes; order Mycobacteriales; family Micromonosporaceae; genus Phytohabitans. The sequence continues at coordinate 44,939 of NZ_JAIBNX010000021.1, read as the reverse complement.
TCGCCCTCGCGGAGACTGATCACCTCGAACTCGTCGGAACGCACGGGCCACTCCGGCGCACACACCTTGACCACGCCCTCACGGGTGCCCAGCGCGAGGCCGGGCGAGTCGGTGTCGGACAGCGGCGCCAGGCTGATGACCTTTTCTCCGGGCTCCAGCGGCAGCAGCTCGGACGCGGACATGCCGCCGCTCAGCGAGACCGTGCCGGCGTGCTCCGGCAGTACCGGCAGCGGCAGCACGTCGGTCTTGAAGGCGCGGCCCCGGTTGGTGACCAGCAGCACCCGGCCGCGGGCGGTGGAGTGGACGAGGGCGCGGACGCTGTCGTGCTTGACACGGCCCTTGCGGCTTCGGCCTTCCGGCGCCTCTTCGGACTCGACGGCCGTGCGGGCGACCAGGCCGGTAGCCGACAGGATCACCTGGCACGGGTCGTCGCCGATCTCCAGCGGCCCAGCGGGCACCGACGCGGCCAGCGTCTCCTTGAGGTCGCCGTCTATCAGCGTGGTGCGCCGCTCGCTTCCGAACTCCTTGGAGATCTTCGCCAACTCGTCGGAGACCACCTTCTTCAGCACCGACTCGTCGTCGAGGATCGCGGACAGCTCGGCGATCTCACCGCGAAGCCTTTCGCCCTCGGTCTCCAGCTCCAGCCGGTCGAACTTGGTGAGCCGGCGCAGTGGCGTGTCGAGGATGTAGGTGGCCTGGATCTCGGAGAGCTTGAACTGCCGCATCAGGCCCTCTTTGGCGTCCTGTGCGTTTTCGCTGGCGCGGATCAGCCGGACCACTTTGTCGATGTCGAGCAGCGCGATGAGCAGGCCCTCGACCAGGTGCAGCCGCTCCTGCCGCTTGCGCCGGCGGAACGTGGTGCGCCGGGTGATGACCTCGTATCGGTGGGCGAGGAAGACCTCGAGGAGCTGCTTGAGCCCGAGTGTCTGCGGCTGCCCGTTGACCAGTACCAGGTTGTTGACGCCGAACGACTGCTCCAGCGGCGTCAGCCGGTACAGGTCGGCCAGCAGCGCCTGCGGGTTGACGCCGACCTTGCACTCGATGACCAGCCGGGTGCCGTTTTCCCGGTCGGTGAGGTCTTTGACGTCGGCGATGCCCTGCAAGCGCTTGGTCTTCTGCACCTCGTCGGTGATCTTTTCGATGACCTTCTCGGCGCCGATCCCGTACGGCAGCTCGGTCACCGTGATGGCCTGCCGGCCGCGGCTGCCTTCCAGCGGACCGATCTCGACCTTGCCGCGCATCCGCACCACGCCGCGCCCGGTCTCGTACGCCTTGCGCACCTCGTCGAGGCCCAGCAGCAGGCCGCCGGTGGGCAGGTCGGGCCCGGGCACGAACTGCATGAGCTTGTCGAGCGTGGCGTCGGGGTGGTTGATCAGCCAGCGGGTCGCCGCGATGACCTCGGCGAGGTTGTGCGGGATCATGTTGGTGGCCATGCCGACCGCGATGCCGGACGTGCCGTTGACCAGCAGGTTGGGAAACGCCGCCGGCAGCACCTTGGGCTCTTCGAGAGACCCGTCGTAGTTGGGCTTGAAGTCGACGGTGCCTTCGCCCAGCTCGCCGACGAGCAGCATCGCCTCGCGCGACATGCGCGCCTCGGTGTATCGGGAAGCGGCCGGGCCGTCGTCTGGCGATCCGAAGTTGCCGTGCCCGTCGATGAGCGGCACGTTGAGCGAGAAGTCTTGGGCAAGCCGGACCATAGCGTCGTAGATCGCACCATCCCCGTGCGGATGATACTTACCCATGACATCACCGACGACGCGGGCGGACTTGACGTAGCCGCGATCGGGGCGGTGGCCCTGCTCGCTCATCGAGTACAGGATGCGGCGGTGCACCGGCTTCAACCCGTCGCGCGCGTCGGGCAGCGCGCGGGAGTGGATGACCGAGAAGGCGTACTCCAGATAGGAGTCTTCGACCTCGCGCACGAGCGGGTTGTCGTGGACGTGCGCGCCCGCCTGGTCGAATGCGGCCAGATCGGCCTTTGGCTGGGTGCCCTTGCGGCGTGCCATCTACCGTGCGCTCCTCACGCGTCGATCATCTCTTCGTCGACCCGGCTGGACGAGTCGATCAGCCACGAGCGGCGCGGCGGGACAGCGTCGCCCATGAGCAGTTCGAGCACGCGCTCGGCCGCGTCGACGTCGTCGAGGGTGATGCGGCGTACCGAGCGGGTGGCCGGGTTCATGGTGGTGTCCCACAGCTCGTCGGCGTTCATCTCGCCGAGACCCTTGAACCGCGGGATCGGGGTGACGATCTGCTTGCCGGCCTTTTCCAGGCGCGCGACGGTGCTCAGCATCTCGTTCTGCGTGTACGTGTACGTGGTGCGCGGGTCGCGGCCCTTGGTGACGATCTTATGGAGGGGCGGCATCGCGGCGTAGAGGCGGCCAGCCTCGATGACCGGGCGCATGTACTTGGCGAAGAGCGTGATGAGCAGCGTGCGGATGTGCGAGCCGTCGACGTCGGCGTCGGCCATGATGAGCACGCGGCCATAGCGCATCGAGCCGATGTCGAACGTGCGGCCCGAGCCGGCGCCGAGCACCTGCACGATCGCGGAGCACTCGACGTTGTCGAGCACCTGCTGCATGGTCGCCTTCTGGACGTTGAGAATCTTGCCGCGGATCGGCAGCAGCGCCTGGTACTCGGAAGACCTCGCCAGGCGCGCGGTGCCGAGCGCGCTGTCGCCCTCGACGATGAAGAGCTCGCTGCGCTCGACGCCGGTGGACCGGCAGTCGACCAGCTTGGCCGGCATCGCCGCGCCTTCGAGCGCGGTCTTGCGCCGGGCGGCGTCTTTCTGCTGCTTCTGGGTGAGTCGTACCCGGGCCGCGTCGACGATCTTCTGAAGGACCGTGCGCGCCTCGGTCTTGGTCTTGCGCGCGTCGACCCACGCCTTGACGTGCTGCTCGACCACCGACTGGATGACCTTGGTGATGCCCGCGGTGGACAGCTCGTCCTTGGTCTGCGACGTGAACTGCGGCTCGGGGATGCGCACGTGGATGACCGCGGTCATGCCTTCGAGCACGTCGTCGAGGACCGGCGCGTCTTCTTTGGGGCGGAGCAGCCCGCGGGTGTTGCGGATGGCCTCGACCAGCGCCCGTGTGATCGCCCGGTCGAAGCCCTTGCGGTGGGTGCCGCCGTGCACGTTGCGGATCGTGTTGGTGAAGCACTCGACGGTGCGCTCGTAGCCGGTGCCCCAGCGCAACGCGACCTCGACCTCGGCGCGACGCTCCACGTTGGACTGCATGACGCCGTTTTGGTCGGCGGCGTTTTCCCGGTATGTGCCGGAGCCGTTGATCACCAGCGTGCCGCAGACCGGGCGGTCGCCGGCCGGCGCGAGGAAGTCGACCATGTCGACCAGCCCGTGCGGCGCCACGAACGACTCTTCGCCCTCGGGGTGGCGCAGCACATAGGTGACGCCCGGCACGAGGAACGCGGTGTTGCGCAGCTTCGCGCGGACGGCGTCGACGTCGAGGGCGGCGCCCCTCTCGAAGTAGCGCGCGTCGTGCCAGTAGCGGATCGAGGTGCCGGTGGACTCGCTGGCCTTCATCTTGCGGATCACCTGCAGGCCGGCCTCGGGCACGCCGCGGTGGAACGTCATCTGGTGCACCTTGCCGGCGCGCCGCACGGTGACCTCGAACTTGCTGGACAGCGCGTTGACCGCCGAGGCGCCGACACCGTGCAGACCGCCGGAGGTCTTGTATCCCGAGCCGCCGAACTTGCCACCGGCGTGCAGCCGGGTCAGCACGAGCTCGACGCCGGACAGGCCCGACTTGGCGTGCACATCGGTGGGAATGCCTCGGCCGTCGTCGTCGACCTGCACCGAGCCGTCGTCGTGCAGGGTCACCTCGATGCGGGTGGCGTGACCCGCGACACCCTCATCGGTCGAGTTGTCGACGATCTCGTTGAGGAGGTGGTTGACGCCGCGGCTGTCGGTGGACCCGATATACATGCCGGGTCGCTTGCGAACGGCGTCGAGCCCCTCCAGGTGGGTGAGGTCATCGGCGCCGTACACGGTCTCGGGCTGCGCAGTCACGGCGCCAGCGTAGCGGCGCAGCCCGACAATCCCGTGTAACGCCCCTTACAAACGCGGCACGGGCACCTTCGACCAGTCGGTGTCGGATGCCAGATAGAAGCCCGGGTACGCCGGCTGGTTGTACCCGGTCTGCTGCCGCGCGATGTCGACCCGGTACTGCGGGTCGTGCATGAGCGTGTACATCTTGTGGCCGGTCACCTCGGTGCTGAGGTAGATCCGCACGGCGTTGCTGTCTTCGGTGCGCAGGAGCAACTCCTCGCGCCAGTCGCCGAACACGTCCGCGACCAGGCCAGGGTTGCCCTTGGTGTGGTTGTTGGTGTAGGTGCCGGTGGCCGTGAGCACGGTGCCGCGCCGCCAGTCCTCGATCTTCGGCAGGGTGACGGGGGTGCCGAACGCGCCGGTGACGATCTGGGTGGTCAGGTCGGCCGCCCAGCGGATGCTCATGTTGGTGCCGGGCGTGGTGTTGGCGAGCAGGTCGCCGTCCGCCGAGAAGAGCCCGATCCCCAGGTCAGCCGCGTTCGGCGGCATGGCGGGCCAGGCCTCCAGGCCGGGCACCTCCGGCAGCACGTCGCCGATCATGCCACGCCCGGTGTCGCGGCCGGTGTAGTCGCCGAAGATGACCTCACCGGTGGCCGCGTCGCGCATGGCGTGCCCGTACGGCGCCCACGTGCCGCCCTCGTGCACCCCGTAGATCTCCAGGCCGGGGCGGTTCGGGTCGATGTCGGTGACATGCAACGCGTCGCCGTGCCCGAGCCGCGCCTGTACGCCGGGCGTGGCGCTGCCGGGTGGCATCTCGGCGAACGAGCTGTACAGCAGGCTGCCGTCGTCGTCGAAGGTCGCCGCGCCGTACACGATCTCCTGTTTCCCGTCGGCGTCCACGTCGGCCACGCTCAGCGAGTGATCGCCTTGAGTGGTGATCGTGGCGTACTCGGGGTTCGTGCCGTCACGCCCGTGTGGACTGTCGTTGAACGGGTTCGTCATCGGCGTCCAGCCGCTGTCGACGAACCACTGCTCGACCAGCCGGTGCCCGTTCCACCGGTACGCGACCAGGGTGGTGCGGGTGTAGTAGCCGCGCGCGAAGATGGCCGACGCGTGCTTGCCGTCCAGGTACGCCACGCCGGCGAGGAACCGGTCGACCCGGTTGCCCGGCTCGATGCGCGCCATCGCGTAGTCGCCCCACATGAGACCGTCGTCGGAGCGGCCGGGCTTGTACCGGATGGTCTGCAATTCGCGGCCGGTGGCGCCCTGGAACACCGTCAGGTACTCCGGGCCGGTGATGATGAAGCCCTGGAAGTTCCGCAGCGCGTTGCGGGTGCTGCGGCTCGGCGCGTACACGTCGATGAAGTAGTCGGCCAGCGCCTCCGCGTCGGCGCGCGACAGCGGGTACTGGTACTGGGGTGTCGTGCCGAACGCCTGCTCCAGCGTCGCGGGCCACCGTCCGGCCACCACCTCGGGATGCTTGTGCCATCCGAGGAACATGTCGACGACGTACTGGTAGTAGTCCGCCGCGCTCATCCGGTAGTCGTCCTTGTGCGTGTACCCCGCGCGGATGTCCGCCGCCGGCATGGTGATGTACCGCTCGGAGACCACGTTGCCCGCCCGGTCGTACCGGATCACCTTGGTGCCGGGTGCCGTCTTGAACATCATCTCGGAGCGGCCGTCGCCGTCGAAGTCGTACACGAGGAACTGCGCGTAGTGCGCGCCGGCCCGCACGTTGACGCCGAGGTCGATGCGGTTCAGCAGGGTGCCGTCGAGCTCGTACGTGTCGATGTAGACGCTGCCGGTGTATCCCACCTGCGACACGTCTTTGGAGTTCGACGGGTCCCACTTGACCACGTACTCGTACTGCCCATCGCCGTCGACGTCACCGACGCTGATGTCGTTGGCCGCGTACGTGTACGCCTCGCCGGCCGGGGTCACGCCATCGGCTGGCTTGCGGAGCGGCAGGTCGTAGTACCCGTTGGTCCAGGCCGTGACGGCGGCGCTGCGGTCGACCTCGCGCCCGCGCACGACGGCGGCCACGCGGTATTTGGCGCCGGGTTCGGCGCCGGTGTCGATGTAGTTCGTGCTGTCCGTGACGGTCGCTATGTGCTTTCCGTTTCGATACACACGGAACGCGGGTCCGGTCATTCCGGTCTCGCTGTGCCCGGTGACCTCCGAGCCCAGCAGCCGCCAGCTGAGGAAGACACCCTCGGTGGTGGCGGCGGCGACCAGGCCGCGGTCGAGCTCTTCGAGCTGTGCGGCGCGGTGGCGTTCGCCGGCCGGCGCGCCAGCGGCCGTGCCGGGAACTCCGAGTACTAACGCGATGAGAGTCGGGATCGTGATTATGGCGCGAGGATTCATGCCCAGCGCTCCTCGGCATCGTGGGGGATGAAACGATATAATTACGCGAAGGCTATGGATGTCTTACGCGCGTGTCAAGAAGGTCAAGCGCCCGTCAAGAAGCCCAGACCTGCGCGATCTCATCCGCGATCGCGGCCGCCTGTGCCCGTCCGGCGCGGGCGGACGGCGCCCTTCGCGCCGGGTCGAGCACGTTGCGGCCGATGGCCTGGCGCGCGGCCCGGTCGGGCGTGACAACCGCGACCCGCGCGGTGCGGCGCAACGCCACCACCTGATCGGACAGGCGCGCGATCCGCCCGGCGCCGCGCGCGATCGGCGCGATGACAACGACCTGGCCGGCGCCGTTGGCGAGGTCGGCGTTCGCCGCCGACCGCATCCCGCCGTCGATGAACCGGCGCTCCCCGATGGGTACCGGGGCCCACACGCCCGGCACCGCGCAGCTCGCCGCGACCGCCTCGACCAGGCCAACTCCCCCGTCGCGGTCGAACACGACGAACTCGCCCGTGTCCGCGTCGATCGCCGTGACCAGCAGGCGCCGATCGGGCCAGTCGTGCACCGGCAGGCGGCTCGCGATCAGCGCGATCCGCTCGGCCGCCGGCCCGGTGGGCGCGGCCAGCGCCATCCGACCCAACCGCCGTCGAAAGACCAGCTCATCGCGGGCGCCGAGCATGGCGAACCCGCCCGCGAGCAGCGTGCGGAGTCCGATCCTGGCGGCGACCTCCGCGCCCGGTCCGGCGAGCTGCCGCGAGTACAGCTCATCCAGCGGCACGCCGGACGTGACCTGCGCGGCCACCACCGACCCGGCCGAGGTGCCGACGAACACGTCTGCGTCGAGCAGATCGATGCCAGCGTCCGCGAGCCCGGCAAGCACCCCGAGCTCCCACGCAACCCCAGTAACCCCGCCCCCACCGAGCACAAGCCCCTTCACCCGCCTCACCCTACGGCGCGCGCTCCCCTTCTCCCCGCCTCGCCGCCTCTTCGCCTCCTCGTCTCGCCGCCTCGTCGCCTCTTTCGCCGATCAAGGACGAATGCACGCGGTTCGATCTCTTTTCCGCGTGCATTCGCCCTTGATCGATGCGATTCTCCTTGATCGGTGCGCGGTCAGGGAGCGCTAGGCTCGGGCGGATGCGGGTCTATGACACCGGGGGCACCGGACCGGCGCTGTTCTGGCTGCACGGCACGCCGAACACCGGCGCGCCGCCCGAGCCGCTCTTCCCCGCCGCCGCGCGGCACGGCATCCGGTGGATCGGTTACGACCGCCCGGGGTACGGCGGCTCACCGCGCGAGCCCGGCCGCACCATGGCGTCGGCCGCCGCGCACGTGTCGGCCATCGCCGACCGGCTGGGCATCGACCGCTTCGCGGTCATGGGCCACTCCAGCGGCGGCCCACACGCGCTGGCGTGCGCCGCGCTGCTCCCCGACCGCGTGCTCGCCGCCGTCTCCATCTCCGGGCCGGCACGGTGGCGCAGCGGGGGCCCGGACTGGAGCGGGGCCCCCGCGGGGGCGGAAGAGGCGGACCTGCGGGCGGCCGCCCGTGGGCGTGAGGCGCTGGAACGGCACATCGCCGCCAGCGAGTTCGACCCGGAGCAGTTCACACCAGGGGACTTCGCCGCGCTCGACGGCGAGTGGGGCTGGATCGGCCGCATCGCCGCGGATGGCGCACACACCGACCAGGGCGGCACCGTCGACGACAACCTGGCGAACGTCGGCCCGTGGGGCTTCGACCCCACGACGATCAAAGTGCCAGTCCTCTTTGTACACGGCGAAGCCGACCGGATGGTCCCGAGTGCACACTCGGAGTGGCTTGCCGCACGGATCGCTTCGGCGCAGCTGTGGCTACGCCCCGGCGAGGGCCACATCTCCATCCTGTCCAGCGCCCCCGCCACCCTCGACTGGCTCACGTCCCACCTATGACCCATTCCGCTGCGCTGGTGGCGGCGTCGCGGTAGGCCTGGAGGGTCTCGGTGGCGAAACGGTCCGGGGTGTGTTCCTTGGCGATGGAGCGGGCGCGCTGCCCACGGTGTCTGGCCTCGGCGGGCGCCGAGAGCAGCGCGGCAAGGCCGGCCGCGAAGGCCGCCGGAGCCGGGTCGGTGAGGCACATGGCGCCGGCGAGCGGATGGCTGGCGTGCAGCAGTCGGTCGGTCATCACGATGGGCACGCCGGCGAGGGCGGCCTCGTGCAGCACGATGCCCTGGGTGTCGGTCGCGGACGGAAACGCGAACACGTCACTGGCAGTGTAGGCGGCGTGCACGTCGCCGCCGCCCAGCGCACCGGTGGTGACCGCGTGCGCCGCCAGGCCGGATCGGTCGAGGAGGCGCCGCAGTCGGAGCCGGGCATCGCTCGGACCGACGAGCAGCAGCGTCGCGTCCGCCACCCGCTGCCGCACGAGCCCGAACGCTTCTATCAACAGCTTGATGCCCTTTTCGGCGGACAGCCGACCCACGAAAAGCACCACCGAGGCGTCCGGCGCGATGCCATGGCGGGTGCGGAACTCGGCACCGGTCATGGCGGCCGGCGGGAGGCTCGCCGGTGTGGCGATGACCCGTACCCGGCCGGCGAAGGCCGCCATCCGACAGCGGCGCAGCGCACCCGCGGTCGGCGCGACGATGATGTGTGCCGCGTCGAAGATGCGCGCGTTGGCTTCCTCGATCGCGTCGTAGGTGTTCAACAGCCGGCCCGTCGGTCCGCGCCGCAGGTGGCGACCGTACAGGGCGGTGCCGGCGCGGACGATGGGCGTCGGGATGTAGTAATGCTCGGCGTATCCGTGCATGTCGGTGTGGTACGTGTACACCGCTGGGACGCCGAGCTGCCGCGCCACGGTCAGCCCCGCGGCGCCGAGCGGGCCCGGGGTGTGCACGTGCGCGACGTCTGGCCGCCAGGCGCGTACGCGGTCACGCATCGCGCGGATCGGCATCAGCGCGAACCGGAAGTCACCCATCCCCGTCGGCATCGACGGCACCGAGATGACGCCACCCTCCACCGGCGCTTTCCACAGTGGACCGGTCGTCACGACGACGGACTCATGGCCGCGCTGGCCTAGCATGCCGGTGAGCAGCCGGATGGAGGCCGCGATGCCGTTGACGCCCCGAAAAGAAGCGTCTGTGAAGTGTGCGATCCTGGTCAACGCCGTCGCATCCCTCAACCTTGAAGATTCACGATGAAGGTACCCGGAAAGGCGCCATTGTGCGTGGCGGGCGCCACCCTGGCCGCCGGCTTCGGTGTGCTCGCCGTGCTTTCCCTGCTTCAGCCGGCACCCGGGCACCTGCCCGGCCTGTGGGATTTCGCCAGCGCGACCTGGGGCGACGGGGTGGCGTTGCCGCTGATGACCGGTTCCCTCACGTGCGCCGTCCGCGCGTTGCCGCCGACGCGGCGTGACGCCGTGCTCGCCGCCGTGGCCGGGCTGGTCGGCGGCGGGCTCGGCGTCGCCACCCAGATCTCGTGGCTGTCGGCGGACGCGCCGCAGCTCAACTGGACGCTTCCGCAGCCGCACCACTTCACCGCCGCCGGCTGGTATCACGCCGGGTTCCTGGTGGCGGTGTCGGCGGTACTCGCAGCACTGTGGACGGTCGCGCTTTGGCGCGCCGCGCTGGCGGTACAGCTGGAGAAACGCGCGGTGAGTGCGCTTGCGACGGCGCTTGCCGCCGGCGTTGCGTTCGTGGTGTTCCTGGCGCTGGACGCACACCGCGCCGTCCTGCCTTGACCATGGCCTGACCTGGGCACACACGGTTACGTGAGCAAGAGGTCACGTTACGCGAAGGCTTATTCTTAGCCCTTGACGAAGGGTCATCGCAAACTTAGGCTACCGATCACTTAACCGGCTGGAAATTTAGTTGACATCCCCCAATCCAGCCTCGGGGCCGACGCGACGCCGTCGCATCCAGAAGGCCGGGTTCGATAGGAGGCATTGCGCGATGACGATCGACAGAGCGCGAGTGACGCGCCGGGGTTTCCTCGGCCTCGGTGCGGCGGCGGGCATCATCACGCTCACCGCGTGCGGTTCCGACAGTGACGGTGACAGCGGCTCCAGCAGCAGCGGCGGCGGCAAGCTCGTCATGACGGTCTGGGGCGGCGAGACCGACAAGACCGCGTACCAGAAGCGCATCGACCTGTTGGTCAAGAAGTACCCCGACATCTCGATCACGCTCCAGCTCATCCCGAGCGAGACGTACGAGCAGAAGGTCCAGACGATGATCGCGGGCGGCAGCGGCCCGGACATCATGCAGGTCGCCGAGAACGTCAACGTGTACTCCAGCAAGAACCAGCTTTCGCCGCTCGACGATCTGGCCAAGGGTGCGGGGATCGACCTCGAGCAGCGGTTCGGCCCGATCGGCTCGCTGTACTCGTACAAGGACAAGGTCTACGCGATCCCGGACCGCTCCGGCGCGATGATCGTCTACTACAACAAGACTCTGTTCGCGGCGAAGGGCATCCAGCCGCCCACGGCGGATTGGACCTGGGACACCACGCTGTCCGCGTTCAAGGAGCTCACGGTGCCGGGCAAGCAGTGGGGCTTCGCGGGTGCCGGCTGGTGGGCTCAGTGGTGGAGCCTCGCCTACCAGAACGGCGGCAAGATCATCGACGACAGCGGCAAGCCGGCCGCGAACAGCGACCCGGTCATCGAGGCGGTGCAGTGGGCCGGTGACCTCGTCAACAAGCACGGCGTGGTGCCGACCCAGAAGCAGTTCGCGGACTTCGGCGCCGACGTCGGCGGCGACGGCGCGTTCGCACAGGGCAAGATCGCGGTCAACGCCACCGGATTCTGGGCCATCAGCGGGCTGCTGAAGAGCAACATCGAATGGGACATCGCGCCGCTCTGGCGGGGCAAGCAGCAGGCGGTCACCGCGTTCGGCAGCGGCCTCGCCGTCTCCCGCACGGCCAAGAACCCGGAAGCGGCCCTCAAGGCGATCGAGTTCCTGACCGCGCCGGACGCGCAGAAGGTCATCATCGAGACCGGCCAGGACGTGCCCGCGAACCTCGATGTCCAGAAGAGCGACGCGTTCCTCAAGCCGACCTGGATGACCAAGCCGGTCGACATGGACGTCTTCGGCGAGTCGAGCTCCTTCATCTACCGGGCGCCGTTCATTCCCGAGTGGAACGAGATGCAGAAGGCGTTCGAGAATGGGCTCAACAACGTCTGGATCGGCAAGGAAGACGCCCGCACCGCTTTGAATGCCATCCAGAAGCGGCTTGAAACCATCATCAAGCCTGCGGGGTAGCCATGACCAACCTCGCGGAGGCGGCACCGGCTCGCGCCGGTGCCGCCCCGGAGCGCACTCCCGCCCGTCCGGCCGCGCTGCGCAAGCGCCGCCGGCGGGAAGCGCTCTGGTTCTACCTCTTCGCCTCGCCATGGATCATCGGCTTCCTGGTGTTTCTGTTCGGGCCGATGGTCGCCTCCATCTACCTTTCGCTGACCGACTGGGACTCGTTCACCACGCCCAACTTCGTGGGGCTGGACAACTACCGCCAGTTGCTGACCGACGACCCGGTCTTCTGGATCGCGCTGAAGAACACCATCTACTACTCGGCGGTCTCGGTGCCGCTGGGCCTGTTGCTCGGGCTCTGGCTCGCCAACCTGCTCAACAAGCAGGTGCGGGCCCGCAAGCTGTTCCGCACCCTCATCTACCTGCCGACGCTGGTGCCGCTCGTAGCGGCCGCGATGGTCTTCAAGATGGTGCTGGCGCCCTCGGGCCCCCTCAACGACGTACTCGGCCTCGCCGGCATTCCGGGCCCGACGTGGCTGCTGGATCCGACCTGGGTCAAGCCGTCGCTGATCCTGCTGTCGGTCTGGGGCGTCGGCAGCGCCACCGTCCTCCTGCTCGCCGCGATGAAGGGCATCCCCAGGGAGCTGTACGAGGCGGCCGAAGTGGACGGTGCCAGCCCGACGCGGCAGTTCTGGAGCATCACGGTCCCGCAGCTCACCCCGATCATCTTCTTCAACCTGGTGATGGGTCTGATCGGCGCGTTCCAGGTCTTTTCGCAGGTGTATGTGCTGACGCGCGGCCAGACCCAGGCGCCGGAGGAAGCGAGCATCACCCTGGTGCCGTTCCTCTTCGACCAGGCGTTCGCCTTCTACCACATGGGATACGCGTCGGCGATCTCGTGGCTGCTGTTCCTCGTCATCCTCGGCTTCACCCTCATCGCCTTCCGGACCGCGCGCAAGTGGGTGTTCTACGAGACGGAGGTGAAGTGATGGCGGTCCTGACCGGCGTCGCCGTAGAGCGGCCGACGGCTAGGCAAACCCGCACCGTACGTGCCTTCCGGGCCACGCCCTTCACGTACGCGACGCTGATGATCGTCTCAGCGGTGCTCAGCGTGCCGCTGGTGCTGGTGGTGTCGATCGCGCTGTCGTCCGACCAGACGGTCAACGCGAACGCGTTCACGATCATCCCGCGGGAGTTTCACTGGGAGAACTTCACCCGGGTCTTCGACACCAGCCTGCCGATGGGCCGCTTCCTGCTGAACTCCGTGATCATCTCGATCTTCGCGGTGGCCGGCCAGATGCTCTCCAGCGGGCTGATCGGGTACGCCTTCGCGCGCCTGCGGGCACCGGGCAAGAACGTGCTCTTCATGGTGGTCATCGCGACCATGATGATCCCGACCCAGATCACCATGATCCCGCAGTTCATCCTGTTCAAGGAGCTGGGCTGGATCAACACGTTCCTGCCGCTCATCATCCCGAACTTCTTCTCGAACGGCTTCAACGTCTTCCTGGTGCGGCAGTTCGTCTCTCGGCTGCCCAGGGAGATCGACGAGGCCGCGATGATCGACGGTCTGGGCTTCTTCGGCGTCTACCGCCGGATCATGTTGCCGATGCTGACGCCAGCTCTCATCGCGATCGGCATCTTCACCCTCACCTACACGTGGGGTGACTTCATGGGCCCGCTGATCTACCTGAACGACGAGTCGAAGATGCCGCTGGCACTCGGCATCCAGTACATCAGCAGCACGTCGGCGGCGATGCAGGCGCCACCATGGAACCTGGTGATGGTGGGCTCGATTCTGCTCACGCTGCCCATGATCATCGTGTACTACCTGGGCCAGCGGTACCTGTACGAGATGGACATCAGCGGTGGAAGCGCGGGGGTCAAGTGAGCGTTCAGACCATTGTCAGGAGCGGCGTCGAGCTCGACGCACGTGGCATCCGGATCGGCGGCCAGCCCAGGCTGCTGCTCTGCGCCTCGTTGTTCTACTTCCGCCTGCCGCGCGAGGAGTGGGCCGCGCGGCTGGCGCAGGTGCGGGCGTCCGGCTACACGTGCGTCGACGTGTACCTGCCGTGGAACTTCCACGAGACGGCGCCCGGCGAGTGGTCGTTCGAGGGCCGGCGTGACGTCGCCACCTTCCTGGATCTGGCGCACGCCGCCGGCCTGTACGTCATCGCGCGGCCCGGCCCGTACATCTGCTCCGAATGGGACGGTGGCGCGCTGCCGGCCTGGCTGGGCCTCGACCCCCAGCTGCGAGTGCGGCAGAGCGAGCCACGGTACCTATCGCAGGTGCGCGCCTGGTTCGACCAGGTGCTGCCGCTGATCGCCGAACGGCAGTGCACCAACGGTGGCCCGGTCATCATGGTGCAGCTCGAAAACGAGCTGGACTTCTTCGACTGCGCCGACCGCACGAGCTACATCACGGCGCTGCGCGACCAGTCGGTCGACTACGGCATCACCGTGCCGATGATCGCGTGTGCGGGCCAGGGCGACCTGGCCGGGGCGACCGGCGACGTGTCCGGTGTCGTACCGGCCTGCAACTTTTACCCCGACGACGACTCGCCGCACATCGAAGGCGAGGTGCGCCGGTACGCGGGCCTGCTCGCCGACCGCGGGCTGCCGCTTCTCGTCACGGAGACCAATCGCCGGCACCGGACGCTGCGGCGGCTGCTGGCGAGCGGCGCGTCGCTGATCGCCCCGTACCTCCAGTCGTCCGGCTGGAACTTCGGGTATACGCCGTCGAGCGGCAACTGGGGTGCACCGGGCAACCTGATGAGCCACGGGTACGACTTCGGCGGGTACGTCTCGTCGACCGGCGTCGAACGGCCGGAGTTCGTCGAGGCGCAGGTGCTGGCGCGGGTCGTCGACGCGCTCGGGCCGCGGCTGGCGCTTGCCACGTCGGGCGTACCGCGCTTCGAGGTCACGACCGACTTCCCGACCAGTACCACGCTGGCGGCGCTCGACCTTGACGGCGGCGGGCAGCTGCTCGCGCTGCCGAACCTGGGCGCCGAATGCGGAACGGCAACCTTGGACGGCGTGACGGTCCAGGTGCCCGCCGACGCGTGCCCGCTGGTGCTGATCGACGTGCCGCTGCACGCGTGGGGCACCGACCTGACACTGGCGCTGGCGTCCGCCGACCTCGCGGCGGTCGGCGCGGAAGACGGCCGCGTGGCGCTGGCCTTCTCCTCCCCTGTACCGGTCACGGTCGTCCTTTCTGGACACCCGCCGCTCGTGATTCCGGTGGGGACGGTCGTCGACGTGCCCGGCACAGCCGTGACGCTGGTGGTGCTGCCGCCGGCGGAAGCGGCCCGGCTCACCGCGCTGCACGCCGACGGCGTCACCGACCTAGCGCCAGCACCGGTCGAAGGTCACACCAAGGGGGCCACTGGCCTGGTATCGGGACAGCGGCGGCCCAGCAGGGCGCCAGCGAAGGCGGGCACTGTGCACGAGCTGCCGCCGGCCCTGGAGGCGCTGGGTGTCTACCGTGGACGCGGCACCTACACCACGACCGCCGACCTGACCGGCGTCGACGAGCTGCTCATCGTCGGCGCCGCCGACATGGTCGACCTCTCGATAGCGGGCCAGGCCAGGCCGACGATCGCCGGCTTCGGTGCCACGTCACTCGTCGGCGTACGGGACGTATCCGGGCCAGTCGACATCCGGGCCACGGTCGAGATATGGGGACACGCCAACTTCGACGACGACCGCCTGCCCGCTCTGAAGCTGGGCGCTCTGCGCGGCCTTGGAACAGTGTGGACGGTCGAGGCGGTGCGCGACCTGTCGGCGCTGTGGACCGTGAGCGGCGACGAGCAGTGGGCCGGCCGGCCCGCACCGACGCGCACGCTCGGCGGCTGGAGCAGCACCCGGGTGGGGCTTCCCGTGACGTACACGCGAGTGATCCCCGGTGCTGGTGATTCGGCTCTGCACCTCGTCGGTCTGGCCGAACCGGTGCGAGTCGCGGTCGACGGTGGTGAGGCGGTGACCGTCCACCCCGAAAATCCTTGGCTGCTGCTGCCGGCGAGCACCGATCGCGTGTCGGTGACGATGCCGCACAATCCCAGCGGTCAGGACGTCCGGGCTGAGCTGCTCAGCCTGCGGCCGGTGACCGGCTGGTCCTGCACGACTGAGGATGACGCGGCGCTGACGGCGTATGCCAACACTGCTTCCAAGGGTGAGGCGGTCGAGCTGCCGGTCGTTCTCGAAGCAGGCGAGGAGACCTGGCTCGACGTCGAACTGCCACCGTCCACTGTGGGCTGGGTCATCCGGCTGGAGGGTGCGCAGATACGGGCGACCGGCTGGGCCGCGGGGGAATGCATCGGGCGGGTGTGGCTCGACGACCCGAGGCGGCCACGGTTTTCCGGCGGTGACGCCGAGATCCTGTGGGTGCCGGGCGCCTGGGCCGCCGCCGGCACCCGGCTGACCCTGCTGCTGCGGGGCACGGCGGGCCCGGCAGCGCCCGCCCTGCACGCCATCCACCTGGAGCCGTCCGTGTAGCACCCTACTGTGATCAGGGCGTCCCTCAAGTCGTTAGGGCGACTTGAAGGACGCCCTGACCATGAAAGGGAGCGGTCAGCCGTCCTGGCTTGTGCGGTAGATGACGCTGCCGCAGTCGTACGGCGTGCCGTACGTCCCGTTCTGCGAGCAGATCTGGATGCCGATCCGCTCGCCGGGGAGGACGTTTCCGAACGGGTCCCAGACCATGAACTCGTCGAAGCCCCGCCCGTTGTACTTGGGACCGTGCTTCACACCCTTGTGCCAGGCGTAGGCGGCCACGCCGTCGCCGTCGGCACAGGTGTCCCGGATCGACACGTAGTCGTCGTTCTTCGCCGGGTTGCTCAGGTCACCCTCGCCGTAGTCCACGAAGTAGACGTACCCAGCGGGATCGTCGTCGTCCGGGCAGTTGCTCGGTGTGGCGCTGGTGGTGTAGAAGCCGTCGTCCACGGCCAAGGCCGGCGTCCCGGTCGCGCCGATAATGGCCGCCACCGCGGCGACCACCGTAAGAACCCTACGAATCTTGATCATGGCCGCAGACCATAGAGGAACCCGCTCTCGCCGCGCCACTCTCGCGCCATCGTCCTAGGGCGGGTTGACATCGGCCGGCGAGACCGGCTCGTTGATGCGGGTGCGGTCGTCGAAGATGACCGGCGTCCGGTCCTGTGTCTGGTTCAGGGCCCACAGCCCGATCAGGTCCGCCACCGCGAAGACGATCGCGATCAGCACGGCGAGGATGAGGCGGCGCCGGCGTTCACGCCGCCGCCACTGCGCGTGCGCGGGCCCGTACGCGGGCGGCGCCGCGTCGACCTGCGCGGCGAACGCGTCCAGCGTCTCCCGCAACCGTTCCTCGGTACTGCCGGTTGTCATCGTCTTTCCTCCAGCACGCGCGTGAGGGCGGCCATCCCGCGCGAGGTATGCGATTTCACGGCGCCGCAGGAAATGCCCATCGCGGCGGCGATTTCGGCTTCCCGCAGCCCCAACCAGTGTCGCAGGACGAGCGCCTCCCGCTACCGGGCGGGCAGCTCCTTGAGCGCCGCCACCAGTGCCCGCTGGTCGTCCTGGAGCAGCGCCTCCGCCTCCGCGGAGCTGCCGGCCCGCTCGGTGGCGTCCGGAGTGGAGTGTTTGCGCACGACCTGCAGGTGGCGCAGGCGCATCCGGGTGAGGTTGCAGACCACGGAACGCAAATACGGGACCGCCGCGTCGGTCTCGCGCAGCTTCTTCCAGCGCCGGTACAGCTGATAGAACGCCTCGGCCACGATGTCTTCGGCGTCGTCGGCGCCGAGCAGCACGGCGAGCCGCAGCATCGCCCCGTACTGGGAATGGAAGATCTCGGCGAGCGCGGCATCCTGATCCGTGGCGATCTTCAGAGGTGTGGTCATACGACCCTCACCGCAGGATGGGGGCTGGCGAAGAGCGGCGTCAGACCGGCCGCGACGGCGAGGTTCAGAACGAACGCGACCAGCGCCGCGTACATCGGGACGCCCGCCACGGACACCACCGCCGAAAAGCCGCCCCACACCACCAGCAGCGTGCCGCTGACCATGCCGACCGCCCAGCCGGCGAGCAGCGCGTTCCTGTGTAGCCACGTGGTGAACAGGCCGATCGCGACCGCCGGGAACGTCTGCAGGATCCACACCCCGCCGAGCAGTTGCAGGTTGATCGCGTCCTGGTTGCGCAGGCCAAGCACGAACGCGACCGCGCCCACCTTGGCGGTCAGCGACACGAACTGCGCGATCCGGGTCTGGTGCTTCGGCGTGGCGGTCGGGTGGAAGTACTCGACGTAGATGTTCCGCACGAACGCGGTCGCCGCCGCGATGGACATCACCGCCGCAGGCACGAGCGCGCCGACGACGAACGCCCCGAAGAGCACCCCGGTGAGCGCCGCCGGCATGAGCTGCTCGACCAGCAGCGGCACCGCCGACTCGGCGTTGCCGGGCGGTGCCTCGACGCCGGCGGCGAGCGCGGCGACCCCAAGCATCGCGAACAGGCCCAGCACCGCCGTCCACGCCGGCAGGGCGATCGTGACCTTCCGTAGCGCCCGCGGGCCCGACGCGGCGAACGCGGCGGTCAGGACGTGCGGGTACATCAGCAGCGCCATCGCGGACCCGATGGCGAGGGTGGCGAACGCCGGGTACAGGTCCGGGTCCAGCGTGAGGGCCGCGTTCCGCGACTCGGCGCTCTCGAAGATCCGGCCCGGGCCACCGAGCTCGTCGAGGACGACCGCCACCACGGCGAGGATCGCCCCGAAGATCGCCGCGCCCTTGACCATCGAGATCACCGCGGGGGCGCGGATGCCATGCCGGTACGTGGCCGCCGCGAGCACCGCGAACACCGCGATCATGGCCAGGTCGCCGGCCAGCCCACGCGGGTATAGGCCACCCGCCGTCAACACCGCCCGGATGCCCAGCAACTGGAGCGCGATGTACGGCATCGTGGCCAGAATCCCGGTCAGCGCCACCACCAGCGCGAGCGGCGCCGAGTCGTACCGGCCCTTCACGTAGTCGGCCACCGTGATGTACCCGTGCTCGCGCGCCACCGACCACAGCCGCGGCAGCAGCACGAACGCCATCGGATAGATGATCACCGTGTACGGGAGCGCGAAGAACCCGAGCGCGCCCACCCCGTACACCAGGCCGGGCATCGCCGCGAACGTATACGCCGTGTAGATCGTTCCGCCGAGCAGGAACCAGGTGGTGGGCGCCCCGAACCGCCGGTTGGCCAGGGCCCAACCCTCCAACGTGGGCAGGGAGTCGTCCCGCCGGAACCAGCGCGCTCCAACCGCGACCAGCGACGTACCGCCGACGACGGCGAGGAACGCGGCCACGGTTGCGGAGTCGGGCATGATCACCACCCGGTCGGGGGACTTCACGTCGATGTTGCGCACGGGTGGCATCTGGTTGACACGAAACAGCGGCGAAATCTCCGGTAAACCAGATCCACGGGTCCGGCAACTCTGCCATGTAACGCGCCGCTGACCCTCAGGAGGCCCCGTGTCCCGATCGAAACTACGCTCCGTAATCATCTGGTCCACTGTGGCAATCGCCGGTGCCATCGCCTGGGGCGTCCTCGCCCTCTCCCGCGGCGAGGAGATCTCCGCGGTCTGGCTGGTCGTCGCCGCCATCGCGTCCTACGTGATCGCGTACCGGTTCTACGCCCGCTTCATCGCCAACAAGGTGCTGAGGGTCGACGACCGACGGGCCACACCCGGCGAGCGGCTCGACAACGGCATCGACTACCAGCCGACCGACCGCCGCATCCTGGTCGGGCACCACTTCGCCGCGATCGCCGGCGCCGGCCCGCTGGTCGGCCCCGTGCTCGCCGCGCAGATGGGGTACCTGCCCGGCACGATGTGGATCGTCTTCGGCGTGATCTTCGCCGGCGCGGTGCAGGACATGGTGATCCTGTTCTTCTCGATGCGCCGCAACGGCAAGAGCCTGGGGCAGATGGCGCGGGACGAGATCGGCGCGGTCGGCGGCATCGCCGCGCTCGTGGCCGTCTTCTCCATCATGATCATCCTGCTGGCGGTGCTGGCGCTCGTGGTCGTCAACGCCCTGGCCAAGTCGCCGTGGGGCACCTTCTCGATCGCGATGACCATCCCGATCGCCCTCTTCATGGGCTTCTACCTGCGGATACTGCGACCCGGCCGGGTCATCGAGACCACCGTCATCGGCGTCGGCCTGCTGCTGCTCGCGATCGCCGCCGGCGGCTGGGTGCAGGAGTCCAGTCTCGCCGACACGTTTACGCTCAGCCCCGAGACGCTCGCGATCTGCCTGGTCGTGTACGGCTTCTTCGCCTCGGTGCTGCCGGTCTGGATGCTCCTGGCGCCCCGTGACTACCTGTCGACGTTCATGAAGGTAGGCACCATCGGCCTGCTCGCCATCGGCGTGCTCATCGCCGCCCCCGCGCTACAGACCGAGGCGGTCACGAAGTTCGCTAGCACCGGCACCGGCCCGGTCTTCTCCGGCGAGCTCTTCCCGTTCGTGTTCATCATCATCGCCTGCGGCGCGCTGTCCGGGTTCCACGCCCTGATCGCCTCCGGCACGACACCCAAGATGATCCAGAAGGAGTCGCAGGTGCGGCTCGTCGGCTACGGCGCCATGCTGATGGAGTCCTTCGTCGCCGTCATGGCGCTCATCGCGGCCTGCGCCCTCGAACCGGGCCTGTACTTCGCGATGAACTCCCCGGCCGGCGTCGTCGGCTCTACAGTGGAGAGCGCGTCGGCCGCCGTCGCCAACCTGGGCTTCACCATCTCACCCCAGGAGCTGAGCGCCGCCGCCGCGGCGGTCGAAGAGCAGACGCTGGTCGCGCGCACGGGCGGCGCGCCCACACTCGCCGTGGGCATGTCCGAGATCTTCGCCTCTGTACTCGGCGGCGCCTCCCTGAAGGCATTCTGGTACCACTTCGCCATCATGTTCGAGGCGCTCTTCATCCTGACCACAGTGGACGCCGGCACCCGCGTCGGGCGATTCATGCTGCAGGACACGCTCGGCAACATCTGGAAGCCGATCGGCCGGGTCAGCTGGAAGCCGGGACTGTGGGCCACCAGTGCCGTCGTCGTGCTCGCCTGGGGCTACTTCCTCTACACCGGCGTGACCAACCCGCTCGGCGGCATCAACCAGCTCTTCCCGCTCTTCGGTATCGCCAACCAGCTCCTCGCCGCGGTCGCCTTGGCGGTCGCCACGACGATCCTGGTCAAGAGCGGCCGCCTCAAGTGGGCCTGGGTCACCGGCGTGCCGCTCGCGTGGGACGCCGCCGTCACGCTGACCGCGAGCTGGCAGAAGGTGTTCTCCGAAAACCCGGCGATCGGCTTCTTCGCACAGCGCGACCGGTACGCCGACGCCCTCGACCGCGGCGAGGTACTGGCACCTGCCAAGAGCCTCGACGACATGCGAGCCGTCGTCACCAACTCCACCGTGGACGGTGTGCTGTCGGCGCTCTTCGCGATCCTCGTCATACTCGTCATCGCCAACGCGTTGTGGGTGTGCTGGAAGGCGATCCGATCCCGGGAGCCGCTGCCCACGACCGAGGAACCCTTCGTGGAGTCGAAGATCGTCGCCCCGTCCGGCCTGTTCGCCACCGCCGAGGAGAAGCGGGAACTCGTCGGGACGGGCACATGAGGCGAGTGCTCGCCGCCATCCGCTGGTACTTGCGAGAGCTGACCGGCGGGGCCGAGTACGACCATTACGTCGAGCGGTACCGGCGCCTCCACCCGGAGGAGCCGGTGCTGTCCCGGCGAGACTTCGAACGCCAGCGCTGCGACCGGCGCGACGACAACCCAACGGCAAGCTGCTGCTGAAGCGCCTTCGTCATCGTCATTGGGCCCGTCTTCCCGAGGTCGTTAGTCTGCCGCCGAGACCCTGGTGACGACGCGGCCGGCCACCTTGTCCTCCGCCATCGGACCGTCGACCCGGGAGTCACGGGCGCTCGCCCGGTTGTCCCCCAAGAGGTAGACGTGGCCGTCGGGAACCGCCACCGCCTGGCACTCGGTGGTGGTGTCCGCCGCCAGATATGGCTCGTTGGCCGGACTGCCGTTGCGGAACAGCTTTCCGTCGCGGCACGCGAGCTCATCACCGGGAAGGCCCACCACCCGCAGCGTGTATCCGGAGCCCATCGGTGACACGACGATGGTGTCCCCCACGTCCAGGCCCGTCAGCCGAAAGCCGACCCTGTCGACCAACACCCGATCGCCGGCCCGGACGCCCGGCTCCATCGTCACGGAAGGCACGTAGACGACCGTCAGGACGAACTGGTGGATCAGGAGAGCAAGGCCGACCAGCAGAACCGCGACGACGGCCAACCTTCTGATCCAGCCACCACCGAAGAGCCAGCCGAACACCGCCGCGACGATGCCGACCCGGCCCGTGCGCTCCCGCCAGGACACCCACAGGCCGCCAGCCGCCCAGCGGATGGCTTCCACGTCTGTGCGCGCCTCCTCCATCTCGGCTAGCACCGCTTCTCCCCAGACGCCGCCTCGGGCAGCGCCGCGCCGGACGGCTCTGGTCAGGATCGCGCGCGCACACCGTCGGACCACGCTTCCCGAGACGCTGGTCGGCGTCTCGGAGGCGGTCACCACGCCACCCTCATCGCGGGCCTCGCCTGCGCCGGCGCGCTGTGCCTATCACGTTCCGCCAACCGGGTCCGTGCCAAGGCGACGCCTCCTGACGTGAGCCGGTAGGCATGGCGCGCCGGTCGCCCCGGGGCCACAGGAGACTGCCACTCGGCTTCGAGCATGCCTTGCTGCGTCAGCCGCATCAGGATCGGATAGAGAGAGCCACTCGCGAGCCCTGTCTCCTTGGAGAGCTCGTAACCGTGTCGCCAGCGCGACGGCTCCGCTAGCAGGGCCGCCAGCACGCTCAGCGTTTGCGGCGATGAGTTGGGAGTTCGAGGCATGAGTAAACTCTACATATATAGACTGTACCTGTCATGCCCGTTCGTCGATCGACATTCACCGCTGCCGAGGGCGCCGACCGACGGTTTCCCCGTCCTTCTGCCGGCGGTTCAGGTCGCGTGCGCTAGCAAGGGTCGGCACGCCCGGGAAACGGCCTTCTGCGCGTCGATCAAGGCCGTTTGCATGGATCAAGGGCGAATGCACGCGGAAGTGAGATCCAACCACGTGCGTTCGCCCTTGATCGGCGGGAGGGAGCGCTCCTGCGGCGCGGAGAGCGTGGCGCGGAGAGTGCGGGGAAGCAGGAGGCCCACGTCGGGTGTGTCGACGCGGGCCTGAGCTGTTGTTGATGGTGGGCGATACTGGGTTTGAACCAGTGACCTCTTCCGTGTCAAGGAAGCGCGCTCCCACTGCGCCAATCGCCCGAGCGTGGTGCCGAGGTGGAGACGGGATTTGAACCCGTGTACACGGCTTTGCAGGCCGTTGCCTCGCCTCTCGGCCACTCCACCGAGGTGACCCCCGACGTTTGTCGCGGCCTCACTCCGAGCGGACGACGGGACTCGAACCCGCGACCCTCACCTTGGCAAGGTGATGCGCTACCAACTGCGCTACGTCCGCACTGTCATCCGACTGTTTCGGGCGACGGATGAGAACTTTAGCCCAGTCCCGAAGCAACTGCCAACTCGGTTCCCCTCCGGCGCGTCGTGCCGACAAAAAGGGCAACTCACGCAGCGCACTCAGCGAGGGCGGCATAGGCGGCCAAAACCCGGGTGCGGGCCGGCCCCGTGGCCACGCGGGGCTGCCCGGTTTGGCGAGAGATGACCGCCGGCACCAGTTCGGTACCGGCCACGCGGCCGCCGCGCAGCGTCACACGCAGCACACCGGTGTCGTTGCTGAACGCGTCGTCGCGCCACCAGAGAAAGTTTCCCAACCCGTACTGCACGTATGTCTGTCCCAACCACGCCTCACCGAGCAGGAGGTGTGCGTGGGTCCCGACCACGATGTCCGCTCCCGCGCCCGCCAGCGCCGCCGCGAAACCGCGCATTTCATCCGTTGGGCATTCTTCTCCCTCGCGCCCCCAGTGCACGTACACGACCACCGTGTCGGCGATCTGACGGGCGGCGCGTACTGCGGCGACGGCGCGGTCGCGGTCGTGTGCCATCGCGATGCCGGGTCGGCTGTCGGTCGCGCGCCAGCGCCGCCACAGCTCGTGAACCTGGCTGAATCCCAGAAACGCGATCGTCGTGCCGCGCACCGTCGTGGTCCAGGCGGCGTTGGCGGCCGCGGCGTCCGCGCCCGCTCCGACGGTTGGTACACCGGCCGTGCGGGCCGCCTCGACGGTATCCGCCAGGCCTTGCTGGCCGTAGTCCAGGGCGTGGTTGTTCGCCAGAGATACCACGTCTACACCCGCGGCTTTAACGGCCGCGTACGCGCTCTGTGGGGCCCTGAACAAGAACTGCTTCGGCTCCGGCGTGCCACGCGTGGTGACGGCGGTCTCCAGGTTGATCATCGTTACGTCGGCTTCGGCGAGCGTGGTCGCGATCTCCCCGAAGGCGGTCTCCGGATTGTCCAGGAGTCGCCCGGTGCGGCCGGCGAAGTGGACGTCGCCCGCGAAGGCGAGAGTGATCTCGCCCGGCGGCGGCGCCACGGTAGGAGTGGCGGACGGCGGCACTGCCACCCAATCGGGTGAAGCGGGTGGTGGCGCGCAAGCGGCGAGCAGAACGACGAAAAGGGCATAAGCCAGGAAACGCACCCAGGCAGGGTACGGTCAGCGCAGCCGCCGGGGCCGCTGTTCGGGAACCTGTGGCACGACCGGTGCGGGACGCGCGCCGGCCACGGGGCCGCTGGGCAGGGCGGCCGGCCGGGCAGCCGGGAGTGCGGCCGGACGGCGACCGCGGCCAGCCGGCTCGGGAACCGCGGGAAGCGACATCGGAGCCGGGACGGCGGGAAGCGCGTGCGGCTCGTACCGCCCGCGGCGCACCCGGTCGAGCGTGGGCAACGGCGCGAGCACCGATTGCGGCAGCACCACGAACGCAGCCGTGCCGCCGTCGGGCACGCTGGACAGCTTGACGGTGATGCCGTGCCGGCGGGCCAGCCGCCCGATGACCAGCAGGCCCATCGTGCCGACCAGCGTGCTGGTCAGGGCGGACGGCTCGGCGAGCCGGCGGTTGGCCTCGGCGAGCTTGGTGGCCGCCATCCCGATGCCCTCGTCGAAGATCGTCAGGGTCACCTGGTCGACGCCCTGGTGGGTGTCGACGCGCACGTGGTTGGCCGGGTGCGAGAAGTTGGCCGCGTTTTCCAGCAGCTCGGCGAGCACGTGGATCACGTCGGCGACCGCGTCGGCGGCGATCGCCACGAGAGGCGTGGCCACCACCTTCACCCGATCGGGGTCGTCGAGCTCAGCCGCGGCGGTGCGGACCACCTCGCGCAGCGGCACCGCCTCGGTCGGGCGGCGGCCGGCGTCGCCACCGGCGAGCACCATCAGGTTTTCCTCATTGCGGCGCATCCGGCTGGCCAGCCGGTCGAGTGCGAGCAGCCGGCCGCGCGCGGCCCGGTCGGTCTCCAGCCGCACGAACTCCTCGATCAGCCGGAGCTGCCGCTCGATCAGGGCCTGCCCGCGCCGCGAGAGGGCGGCCAGCGTCGCCTCGCTCTCCATCCGGGTGAGCGCCTCGTCGGCGGCGAGCCGCACCGCCTGCTTGTGCACGGCGGCGAACGCGCGGGCCAGCGCGCCGACCTCGCCCGCTTTCGCCGCGAGCAGCGCGCCGACCTTCGCGGTCGACTCGTCGACCGCGGCACTGTCGGCCGCCGCGTCGGGGGCTGTCCTGGGCCCACAGGCGGCGGGGGCCCGGCTTGGGCGGGGCCGCCC
>NZ_JAIBNX010000021.1:12516-19619 GCF_026130045.1 Micromonospora sp. CPCC 205371 | reverse complement strand
CGAAGTCGCTGCGCGGCCTGAGGGAAGGCGCCGCCTCGTGGGCCCGGGGGCCCGCGTGAACGGAGCGAGCGCCAGCAACTCTGATGTCGCTGACCGCCGTCGGGAGTTGGTGGTATGCCACGTCGAGCGCCACCGCACGGAGCCTGCGCAGGTGACGGCTGACCCGGATCGCGATGGTCGTCATGCCCACCAGCGCCAGCCCAGTCGCCGCCAGCGCGGCGTCGGCACCGGTGATCAGTGCCGCCACCAGGCCACCCGCGCCGAGGAGCGCGAAGAGGAAGCTGTGCAGGCCGATGGAGCGCGACAGGCCGCGGCGGCTTTCGTGGGCGGCGACGGCTGCCGTGAGGCCATCGGCTGTCGCCATTGCCACGCTCCGTTCACCACGGCGAAGCGGACCGGCCGGCACGCCCCGACGTTCAACGCACAACGATGCCTACAATCGACCCGTTCGGCCGTTTGCGACATCCGCCGCGCAGTCACCTCGGGCAAGCCGATCGTGCCAGCCGGTCGATGCGACGGTTCTACTGTGGAGCGTTCAACTTGTCTAGCGCGGCCACGGCGCCCCGGTGCAACGGCACGGGCTCCGTCTTGCGCGCGGTCTCCAGCGTGATGCCCTTGGCGGCGGCGTTCGCCTGCTCCAGCTGCGGTTTACGGTCGAACAGGGCCTTGGTGAGGACGCAGACCAGGTTGGCGTCGAGGTCGTCCTTCACGAGCAGCAGGTTCGGCACCACGATGGTCTTCGCGTCGGCCGCCATCCCGTATGTGGCCGCGGGGATCACGCTCTCCTCGTACACAGGATTGATCTTCTTCATCTCGGCGAGCAGCGGCGTGATGTCGATGAACGCGACCTTGTCTTTCGCGGTCGTGAACAGGTCGGTGATGCCCGGTGTGGGCAGGCCACCCGACCAGAACATCGCGTCGATCGACCCGTCTTTCATGCCGTCGACGGTCTTGGTGAGGTCGAGGCGCTGCGCCGAGACGTCCTTGGCGGGATCGAGCCCCGCGGACTGGAGCAGGCGGTTGGCGATGACCTCGGTGCCCGACTTCGGGGAGCCGGTGGAGACCCGCTTGCCCTTCATGTCGGCGACCGAGGTGATGCCCGCCCCGGTGCGCACGATCACCTGCGTGTAGTTGGTGTAGATGCGGGAGATCGCCTGCACGGGCTGCTTCTGCCCGTCGAAGCTGCCCGTGCCCTGCACCGCGTCAGCGGCGGTATCGGCGAGCGAGAACGCCACCGCGTACGTGCCGGCAACGAGCTGCTGGATGTTTTGCACGGAAGCACCCGTCTCGGCGGCGGTGGCCTTGACCTTGCCGCCGGTCGCGGCGCCGATCTGCTCCGCGTACGCGTTGCCGAGCGCGAAGTAGACCCCCGTCGCGTTGCCGGTGGCGATGCCCACCCGGGTCTCGTTGGCCACCTCGCAGGTCACGTCACCGCCGGTGTCGGTGCTCGCCTCGTCCTGCCGGCCACCGCACCCGGTCAGCCCCGCACCGACCATCAGCAGCGCCGCGAACGTCATCGTCGTACGCCTCATGTCTGTCTCCTCTTATGGATGAGCGTCACCGCCACCGCGGCGACCAACAAGACCGCGCCGATCGCGATGGCGATCGGGTGCAGGTAGAGCAGCAGGATGCCGCCGGCGGCGGCGAGCACCCGCGCCACTCGATCGGCGGGACCGATGCCGAGCACCCAGCCGCCGGTCGCCACCGCCAGGCAGGCCACGGCCAGGCAGGCCACGGCCGTAGCCCACAGCACGCTGAGCGCCGAACCGCGCCCGAGCAGTGCCTCCCCGGGGCCGGTGAGCACGAACGCGACCGGCACCAGGAACGCGGGCAGCGCGTACTTGAGCGCCTGCCACATCGTCGGGATCGTGCGGCCACCCGTGATCGCGGACGCGCCGACGGCGGCGAGTGCGGTCGGCGGGGTGACCTCGGAAAGCACGGAGTAGTAGAAGACGAACATCGCGGCCGCCGGTGCCGGCACGTCGAGCGCGAGCAGTGCCGGGCCGATGATCACCCAGCCGATGATGAAGGAGGCGGTGACCGGTACAGCGAGCCCCAACAGCAGCAGCGCGACGGCGGCGAACAGGACCGTCAAGGCCAGCACGACGGTGTGGTTGTCGGACATCGCGCTGGCGCCGCGCACCAGCAGCGAGGCCAACTGGGCGCCGAGCCCAGTCTTGGTGGTCATGGCCGTGATCACGCCCGCGGCCGCGCACACGGCGGCGACCGGCAGCACGCCGCGCACGCCCGCGGAGAGCGCCTCGAACAGGCGTCGTGGCGTCAGCCATCCGCGACGGTCCAAGAAGGACAGTACGAACGCGAGCACCGTGGCGTACACGACCGCCCTCGTGGCGGAGACGTCGAGCGCGAGCAGCACGACGATCGCGACCAGTGACGAGAAGTGGTAGCCGAACCGGGCCAGCAGTCGCCACGGTGACGCCGCCTCGACCTCGACCGGGCGCACACCGTGCCGCCGGGCGTCGATCTCGACCGCCAGCAGGATTCCCAGGTAGTAGAGGACCGTCGGGATCATCGCCCAGCCGAGCACCGTGAAGTAGGAGACCTCCAGGTATTCGGCCACGATGAACGCGGCCGCGCCGAGCGTGGGCGGGGAGAGGATCGCGCCGACACCGGCCGCCGCCAGCATGCCGCCTGCCTGCTCGGGCGGGTATCCGGCGCGGCGCAGGATCGGCCAGGTCACCGCGCCGACGCTGACCGCGGTGGCAGTACCCGATCCGGAGACCGTGCCGAGGAGGAAGCCGGACGCGACCGCCGTGCGCCCGGCGGCGCTGCGCGATCTGCGGAAGGCGGCGACCGAGAGGTCGACGAAGAACCGGCCCGCGCCCGACAGGTCGAGCACCGCGCCGTAGATGGTGAAGAGCACGATGTAGGTCGCGGCGACGTCGAGCGGGGTGCCGTAGAAGCCGGTGCCGGAGTTGTAGAGCGCGTCGACGATCTCGGAGAAGTCGAGGCCCGTGTGCGCGATGTCCCAGCCCTGCGGCAGGAAGCCGCCGTAGTAGCCGTAGGCGAGGAAGATGAGGCAGACCACGGGGAGCACCCAGCCCGTGGTGCGGCGGCACGCCTCGAGCACGAGGATCAGCAGCGCGGCGCCCATCGCGACGTCGAGCGGGTCGAGCAGGCCCTGCCGGTCGAGAAACCCGTTGTAACCCCCGCCGATGGGCAGCACCGGGTACAGGCAGACGACCAGCGCGACCCCGGCCAGCGCCCAGTCTACGAAGGACGGTCGATCGCCACGGTCGAGCCAGCGCAGCCCGGACCGGTATGACAGGAAGACGAGCGGCAGCACGCCCGCCAAGAAGATGATCAGGTAGAACTGGCTGCCCTGCGCGAGCGGCCGGAAGACCTGCCAGAGCACGAGCAGCGCGACCGCGAACGCGACAACCGCGACGATCGTGCCGATCCAGCCAGAGAGCGGGCGTGCCGGTCGCTCTTCGTCATCGACCTGCACCGCGACCTCGGGCGCATCGCCTGTTCGGGGGATGCTGACCTGGCTGCTCGGCATGACTGACCATACAACGGGCCACCGACACCTCAGACAGATCCGTTTCTATCTTGTGATCTTCGGAAATCGTGGTCCGACAAAGGAAATCGTTTCGGGAAAATGACTCGCGCATTGATGAGTTACTGTGTCGGCTGTGACGAGACGTTCAGCGGAAGTTCGCCTGGAAACGTTGCTGCGCACGGCGTGCGACGTGATCGTGGAGCGTGGGCTGGCAAGCACCCGAACGGCAGACGTGGCAAACGCCGCGGGAGTCAGCCAGGCCCTGGTCTTTTACCACTTCGCAACCAAGGAACGGCTGCTCGCGCAGGCGTTCACATACGCTGCCGAGCAGGATCTCGCGCAACTCCAAGCGGTCATGGACTCGTCAGCCCGACCCCGGGAAAAGCTCAAAAAGATCCTTAAGCTGTACGCGCCGACCGGCCGTTCGAAGTCGTGGGCAATGTGGATTGACGGCTGGTCGGAGTCGCAGCGCATGCCCGAACTGGAAAAGCTGTCCCGGCACCTCGATCTTCGTTGGAAAGAGGCACTCACCGAAGTGATCACAGCGGGGGTCACCGCGGGCGCATTCAAGTGCGACGACCCGGCCGGCGCGGCGTGGCGCATCCTGGCGCTCATCGACGGGCTCGCCGTGCAGGTGACCG
Organism: Micromonospora sp. CPCC 205371; assembly: GCF_026130045.1. GTDB lineage: Bacteria > Actinomycetota > Actinomycetes > Mycobacteriales > Micromonosporaceae > Phytohabitans. The sequence goes on along the minus strand of NZ_JAIBNX010000021.1, from coordinate 15,455 downwards.
TCCACGAACGGGTGATCTCGCGGCGCCAGCTCACCGAGTGGGTACGCCAGACCGCCGCCCGCGAGCTCGGCCTGGAGCCCGCCGATCTGGCCCGGTGAGGTGGGGAGAGCAGCGCTCCCCCCACCTCAGACCTAGGCGAGCACCTCGGTCACGGTGCCAGCGGCGACGGTGTGACCGCCTTCGCGCACCGCGAATCCGAGCCCGACCTCCATCGCGACCGGCTTGCCGAGCGCGACCTCCAGGTCGACCGTGTCGCCCGGCATCACCATGGTCACCGACCCCAGGTCCACCGACCCCGGCACGTCCGTGGTGCGGAAGTAGAACTGCGGCCGGTAGTTGCCGAAGAAGGGCGTGTGCCGCCCGCCCTCGGCGGTCGTGAGCGCGTACAGCCGCGCCCGGAACCGGGTGTGCGGGGTGACCGTGCCGGGCAGCGCCACCACCTGTCCCCGCTGCACCTGGTCGCGCTTGACACCGCGCAGCAGCACCGCGGCGTTGTCGCCCGCCTCGGCCCGCTCCAGCGACTTGCCGAAGGTCTCCAGCCCGGTGGCCACGGTGGCCAGCGTCGGACCGAGGCCGACGACCTCGACCGGCTCGCCGGCCCGCAGCGCGCCGCGCTCGACCGCACCAGTGACGACGGTGCCGCGCCCGGAGATCGTGAGCACGTTCTCGATCGGCATCAGGAACGGCTCACCCAGCTCGCGCGGCGGCACCGGGATGTACCGGTCGACCGCGTCGAGCAGGTCTTCGATCGAACGCGTCCAGCGCGGGTCGCCTTCGAGCGCCCGGAGCGCCGAGACGCGCACCACCGGCACGTCGTCGCCGGGAAACCCGTACTCGGTCAGCAGCTCCCGCACCTCCAGCTCGACCAGGTCGAGCAGTTCCTCGTCGTCCACGGCGTCGGCCTTGTTCATCGCCACCACCAGGTATGGCACGCCGACCCGCCGAGCCAGCAGCACGTGCTCGCGGGTCTGCGGCATCGCGCCGTCCTGTGCCGACACCACCAGGATCGCGCCGTCCACCTGGGCCGCCCCCGTGATCATGTTCTTCACGTAGTCGGCGTGACCGGGCATGTCGACGTGCGCGTAGTGCCGGGTCGCGGTCTCGTACTCGACGTGCGCGATGTTGATGGTGATGCCGCGGGAGACCTCCTCCGGCGCCCGGTCGATGCCGTCGAAGGCGACGAACCGGTTGACGGAGGGGTCGTGCGCGGCGAGCACCTTGGTGATCGCGGCCGTCAACGTTGTCTTGCCGTGGTCGACGTGCCCCATCGTGCCGATGTTGAGATGCGGCTTGGTACGCAGGAACTGGCTCTTGGCCATGGTGAGACCCCACAAAGGAGAAAGGTGAGAAAAAGCAGCCGGAAAACCCCGAAGAAACGGGGTCAGCTATCCAGCCGGACCGGCGTCGCGCACACGGCGGCAGCGGCCGGCAGGCGGGTGCCTGCGGGTCGCGCGGAGCCAACCGGGGCGAACATGACGATCACGGTACGTCAAAACGCCTGTGGGGCAACGGATATTCCAGCGGGGAGCCGGTCACCCGACTCCCCGCCTCTGTGTGGGAACTGTGCTTAACCCAGACCGCCCTTGACCGCGGTGATGAGCTCGCCATTGGTGGTGTCGCCGGACAGCTCCCAGAAGAAGGCGCCGCCCAGGCCCTGGTTCTTCGCGTACGTCATCTTGCCGCCGATCGTGGCCGGGGTGTCGTAGCTCCACCACTGGCCGCCGCAGAAGGCGTACGCCGTGCCGCCAACGGTGCCGGTTGCGGGGCACCGGTTCTTGATGACCTTGTAATCCTCGATGCCCTGCTCGTAGGTGCCGGGTGCGGGGCCGGTCGCGGTGCCGCCCGGCGCGCTCTGCGTGACGCCGGACCAGCCGCGGCCGTAGAAGCCGACGCCCAGCAGGAGCTTGCTGGCCGGTACGCCCTTGCTCTTGAGTTTCTGGATCGCCGCGTCGGACCAGAAGCCCTGCTGGGGGATGCCCGGGTACGAGGTGAGCGGCGAGTGTGGTGCCGTGGGGCCTTGCGGTGCGAAGGCGCCGAAGTAGTCGTACGTCATCGGCATGAACCAGTCGAGGCTGGCCGTCGCGCCCGCGTAGTCCGCCGCGTCGATCTTGCCGCCGCTGCTGCCGTCCGCGGTGATGGCAGCCGTCACGAGCGCGCTGGAGCCGAAGCGGGTGCGCAGCGCGGACATGAGGTTCTTGAACGAGTTCGGCCCGCTGGAGTCGCAGGTGAGGCCGCAGGCGTTGGGGTACTCCCAGTCGATGTCGATGCCGTCGAACACGTCCGCCCAGCGCGGGTCCTCGACCAGGTTGTGGCAAGAGTTGGCGAACGCGGTCGGGTTCTGCGCGGCCTGCCCGAACCCGCCCGACCAGGTCCAGCCGCCGAAGGACCAGATCACCTTGAGGTGCGGGTACATCTTCTTGAGCTTGCGCAACTGGCCGAAGCTGCCGCGCAGCACGCCGGTGTCCCAGGTGTCGGCGACGCCGTCGACGCTGTTCGCCGCCGTGTAAGCCATGTCGTAGTCGGCGTAGGAGTCGCCGATCGCGCACTGGCCGTTGGTGACGTTGCCAAACGCGTACAGGAGGTGCGTCAGCTTCGCCGCGGACCCGCTGGTGTGGATGTTCTTCACGAAGTACTGCCGGCCGTAGACGCCCCACTGTGCGAAGTACCCGACGACCTTCTTGCCGCCGGGCGGCGGCGGGGTGGTCGGCGGCGGCGTGGTGGGTGGCGCGGTGGTGGGCGGCGCGGTGGTCGGTGTCCCGGTCGTCGGCGGCGCGGTGGTCGGCACGACGCCGCCGCCGCACGACGCGCCGTTGATGGTGCAGTTCAGCGGCGCTCTGAAGGCGCCGGCGCCGATGTAGCCCCAGGTCTGGGAGGCGCGGGGGGGCCGGGGCCCGGGCCCCCTCCTCTTCTCCGCCCCCGGAAGGTCGCCCGGCCGGGGG
>NZ_JAIBNX010000021.1:8803-12506 GCF_026130045.1 Micromonospora sp. CPCC 205371 | reverse complement strand
CGCCGCCGCGCCTCAGGACGGCCCGGGCCCCGAGGTGGCCCGAGGTGTGGCAGGCGCCGGGAGCCAGGCTCCCGGCCCAGCTCTTCTTCACGGCCACGTAATGATCGCCGGTCCGTGTGACGTCCGCGTCCCATGAGCTGCTGATGGAGGTACCTGCCGGAAGGTCGAACTCGATCCGCCAGGTGCTCACGGTGGCGTCCGACCCGTTGGCGACCGTGACCCGGACCTCGTGCCCGGTTCCCCAGTCCGAGGTGGCCGTGAACTGGGCGGTCACGCTGCCGGCGCCGAACGCCGAGGTCGCGACGGGCACCGCCGCGACAGCGACAGCCACCACGACACCCGCCCACAGCGCGCGTCTGCTCATATCGCGCCTCCAAACTGTTAGGAAAGTTTCCAAAAGGTTGCTGCGACGCTACTCAGATACATGCGAATTCGTCAAGATGCTCGTGCCAGATATCGATGCCTCTCGTGGGCATCAAACCGGTAGGCGTAACCGTACGTATTCCCCGTCGGAGGCAAGGCTCTCTCGCTGAGGAGGACGGGGACGATGGAACCATCGGCCGGGCAAGCGGAGTCGGGCGGTCGCACGCTGTCATGGCTCGACGAAGACGGGCCGGAACCACCGCCACCCGTGGAGTTCGTGCCGTTACCGCCACCGGTGCCGCCACCCGAACCACCACCTACTTCGTCACGCGTTCGCCGGCGCCCGCGGCGCATCCTGCTGGTCGCGGCGTTCGGCGTGATCGTGCTGGTCATCGGCGCGGCGACCACCGCGCTGCTGGTGCCCGGGCTGACCCGCGGGGGCGGCCCGGCACCCGAGGTGAACGCGGCACCCGGCGACGTCGTGTCGACCAAGATCGGCGACCGCACCGACGCCGAGTTCGACCTGGTCACCGGCACCACCACGGTCAACATCAAGACCGCTGACCTCGGCGCCGACCTGTACCGGATCAGCACCCCGCGCGGTGCCAACGGCGCACCCCGGCCCGTGCACCGGGGCAAGCTGGTCGAACTACACATCGTGCCCAGCGGGCAAGACGGACCCGGCGCGATCGACGTCCAGCTAAGCTCCAAGCTGCCGTGGCGGGTACGCCTCACCGGCGGCGCCACGACACACTCACTCGACCTGCGCGGCGGGTCACTGCTGGGGCTGGAGCTGATCGGCGGGGCGGCACGGGTCGACTTGACCCTCCCCCAGCCCAAAGGCACCGTCCCGCTCAAGCTGACGGGCGGCGTCAATCAGCTCTCGGTGCACGCTCCACGCAACGTGCCGACGCGGGTACGGGTCGGCAGCGGCGCCTCGAACGTGACACTGGACCGCTTCAACCGCGCCAGCCCGTCCCCGGGTACGGTCTTCACCCCGAACGGGTGGTCCAGAGGCGCCGACCGGTACGACATAGACGCCGTGGCCGGCGTAGCCACTCTCCGCCTAGACCGCACCCCGCCATAGCCGTCCACCACGCCCGTCCGCCCGCGCCGCTCGCCCGCGCCGCTCGCCCGCGCCCGTCCCCCGCGCCCGCCGCCCGCGCCGCTCGCCCGTCACCCGCGCCGCTCGCCCCTCTCCTCGTCGATCAAGGGCGAATGCACGTGGTTGGATCTCTTTTCCGCGTGCATTTGCCCTTGATCCATGCAGATCTCCTTGATCGGCGCCGCCGAGTTGGGCGTTGCGGCGCTTTGTCGGGCCGCAGCTAGACGTTCACAGCGCCAGGTGCCGGGCCAGGATGTCGGCCGCGTGGCGCAGCGTCGACAGATCCTCCGGCGAGGCCTCCGCGAGCAGTTCGGCCAGCGCGCGCACGCGCGCGTCGCGGCCGCGCTCCAAGCGCTGCTGGCCGGCGGCCGTGGCGGTGACGAGCACGACCCGGCGATCGGTCGCGGAGCGCTCGCGCGCCACGAGTCCTTGCGCCTCGAGAGCCGCCACAAGCTTGGTGATGGCCGGCGGCGACACTTGCTCGATCTCCGCGAGCCGGGTGACCGGCTGCGGGCCGCCAAAGGTCAGCACCGAGAGAAGCGACGCGCGCGGCCCGTCGAGGTCCATGCCGACGTCCACGGCACGGATCCGGCGCAGCAACCGCACCGCCGCCGAATGCAGCAAGTCTGCCGTCTCGTACCGGTTGCCGGGATCGTTAACCATGGTTAACCTTTCACCATGGTTACATGATAGGAGGAGCCATGGCGGTCGGACCAGTCGCGCAAATCCACATCAGCGTCAGCGACATCAACCGCTCGGTGGCGTTCTATCGGGACGTGCTCGGGATACCGCTGCTCTTCGAGGTGCCCGGGCAGCAGATGGCGTTCTTTGCGAGCGGCGACGTGCGGCTCTACCTGGGCGTGCCAGAATCGCCCGAGTTCGCCAGCAAGTGCGTGCTGTACTTCCGCGTCGATGACATCGAGGCCGAACACGCGCGGCTGGTACTGGCGGGCGTGCCAGCGCACGGCGCCCCGCACCTCGTGCACCGGGACGGTGGCACGGAGCTGTGGATGTCGTTCCTCACGGACCCGGACGGGCACACGGTCGCGCTGATGCAGGAGCGGTAGCGCCACTCGGCGCGGCGCGCCGTGGCGTGGGTGCGGGTACGGGCGTGGGTGCGGGTGCGGGTGCGGGTGCGGCACCAGGGCGGCGCGGCACGCGCCGATCAAGGCCGAATCCATCGATCAAGGGCAAACGCACGCGGAAAAGAGATCCAACCACGTGCATTCGCCCTTGATCGGCGAAGAGAGGGCGCGGCGCGCGACGGCGAAGAGAGGGCGCGGCGCGGGACCGCGAAGAGAGGGCGCGGCGCGGGACGGCGGGGAGACGGCGCCGGGTGGGGAGGCGCGGGGACGGGCGGTGGGGGTGACGGGTTAGAGGCGGCGGCGGCCGGCGAAGCCGCATTCGAGGCGGTGGTACCAGCTGATGTCGCCGTCGCCCTCGAGCCAGCACCAGAGCACCGGCCGCCCCTCGCGCTCGCCCGCGAAGTCGAGCAGCACCGGGGCGTACCCCTTGACCTGGATGTCCTGCTCACCCAGCTCGTCGATGATGCCGTAGATCCGGGCTTCTAGCGCTTTGATCTCGGGTAGGCCACCGTGCGGGCTGGCGCCGCCGTCGGCTAGGTCGGCGCGGAGCTCGGCTAGATCGGCGCGGAGCACGATCAGCTCGTCGACTCGTGGGCGGAGTGTCGCGAGCAGGTGTCGGGCTTGGGCCAGCGTGAACACATCCGACAGTATGGTGCATTCGTTTTACGGGCATGCTGCTGCCCGATTTGTCGGAATACCGAATCCACAAAGTGATCGACGATGTCGACCTGGATGGGGTCGTCGTGCCGGGCCTGCGCGGGGCGTTCCACCGCCGGGAGGATGGGGGCCTGACCAGTACCGTCGGGCTCTACAGCTACACGGGGGTCGAGCTGTTCATGGCCTGGGGGTACGTCGGGGAGGCGCACTGCCGGTACACGGCGCTGCGGGGGCCGGACGGCTCGTGGGGGCCGCCCCTGCCAGGCTGCCCCCCGGTGTCGAAGGTGTGCGACGGCGGGCGGGTCACCGCCCTCACGCTCGGCGGGTACGTTCTCCCAGCCGCACCGATGACCCACCCGCCGTCTGTTGGGGCACTTGCCACGGTCCGGGTTCCAGCGGCACGCCCTGCGGTCGGCGGGCTTGGCGTGCCGCCGCCCCGCGCCCGCGGGCCCGCCCCCGGGGCCCCTGCCCGGGGGCGGCCCCGTGCGGCGGG
>NZ_JAIBNX010000021.1:0-8793 GCF_026130045.1 Micromonospora sp. CPCC 205371 | reverse complement strand
GGGCGTGGGTCGGGGCGCTGCCCGGGGCCCGGGCCCACGCGCCCGCCCGCGGGCGGGGCGGGCTGGCCGCCCCCCCGCCGGCCGCATGCGCGGCCGACAGCGGGTCCTGAACCGGGGTGCGCCCCGGTGGGTCAGAGCCGGCGCACCGACTCCTGCGCCGGCGCTGGGGAAGGCGCGTACCGGCGCACGTAGATGAGGGAGGCGGCCGTCAGGCCGAGGGCGGTCAGGAACGCGACCAGGTGGATGACCGGGTCGACGATTGGCGCGAACGCGATCACGGCGACCGGCACCTGGACCAGCCCCACGAGCGCCATCAGCAGCGCCCGGCGCCGCCCACCCCAGAGGTACGCCGTCCACACGGGCGCGGTCACCACGGCGAGCACGAGCGCGTCGAGCGCGGTGTGCAGGTACGGGTTGGCGACCTTGTCGTGAGCGAAGGCGGACGCGGGTGCCGCGGCCCAGAGCATCGCCGCCGCACCGCCGAGGACTACCGCGAGACGTCGCATGTCGTACCTCCCAGAGTGCCGTTGCCATTACTCCCTGTTACGAAGGTACGGGGATTTCGGCACGCCCGGGAAGGGATGAACGCGTGAGTGAATCCTATTTATTCTGGTCCGCGAGTTCCCTCGCGCGGTCTCGTGCGGCCTCCAGTGCTGCGAGCAGCGCCGCACGTACCCCGTGGTTTTCAAGTTCACGAATGGCGGAGATCGTTGTGCCGGCCGGTGAGGTGACCGCCTCACGCAAGGTCACCGGATGCTCCCCGGAATCGCGCAGCATAACGGCCGAACCGATCGCGGTCTGCACGATCAGATCATGGGCCACCTGCCGCGGCAGGCCGAGCAGGATGCCCGCGTCGATCATGGCCTCGACGAGCAGGTAGAAGTACGCCGGGCCGGAGCCGGACAGCGCGGTCACCGCATCCTGCTGCGACTCGGGCACCCGGATCGTGGCGCCCAGCGGCTTGAACATCTCTTCGGCGAGCGCGAGGTGCGCCACCGTGGCGTGTGGGCCGGCCGAGATCGCGGTCATCGCCTCGTCGACCAGGGCCGGCGTGTTGGTCATGACCCGGACCACCGGGGTGCCTTCGGGCAGCCGCCGCCCGAAGAAGCTGGTGGGCAGGCCGGCACAGAGCGAGATCACGAGCTTGTCGGCCGGGACTTTCGGGCCGATGTCGTCCAGTAGGGCAGCCGCGTCTTGCGGCTTGACGGCGATGGCCAGTACCTCCGCCTCGGCCACAGCCGTGAGGTTGTCGACCATGCGGATGCCGTACCGCTGCGAAAGCTCCTCGGCGCGGGCCTGGCGCCGGGCGGTGGCCATCAGCTTGTCTGCGGCCCAGCCGGCCCGCAGCAGGCCGGAGAGCATGAGCTCGCCGATCTTGCCGGTGCCGATCACCGCACCCGTGTGCACGCCCGCCGCCATACCGCCTCCTCCCTTCGCGATCAGGGCGTCGTTAGAGCGACTTGAGGGACGCCCTGATCACGGAAATCTAGCTGCCGAAGAAGACCTCGGCCTCGGTGTACCGCTCGATCGGGACGGTCTTGAGCTCGCCCGTGCCCTCCTTCAGCGGCACCCGGACGATGTCGGTGCCCCGCAGGGCCATCATCTTGCCGAAGTCGCCCTCGTGCACCGCGTCGATCGCCTGGAGACCGAAGCGGGTCGACAGCACCCGGTCGAACGCGGTGGGCGTGCCGCCACGCTGGATGTGGCCGAGCACGACCGTGCGGGCCTCCTTGCCGGTCTTGGTCTCCAGCTGCTCGGCCAGCCACTGGCCGATGCCACCCAGGCGCACGTGCCCGAAGGAGTCCAGCTCCTGGTTGTGCAGCACCATCTGGCCGTCGAGCGGCTGGGCACCCTCGGCGACCACGATGATCGGCGAGTACTGGTGCTGGAAGCGCTTCTCGACGTACTGCGCGACCTGGTCGATGTCGAACTGCCGCTCGGGCAGGAGGATCACGTTGGCGCCACCGGCGATGCCGGCGTGCAGGGCGATCCAGCCGGCGTGCCGGCCCATGACCTCGACGACCAGGGTGCGGTGGTGGCTCTCGGCGGTGGTGTGGAGCCGGTCGATGGCCTCCATCGCGATGTTGACCGCGGTGTCGAAGCCGAACGTGTAGTCGGTCGCGTTGAGGTCGTTGTCGATGGTCTTCGGGACACCGACGACCTTGACGCCGAGCTCGTCGAGCTTGGTGGCGACGCCGAGGGTGTCTTCACCACCGATGGCGACGAGAGCGTCGACGCCGAGGTTGGCGAGGTTTTCCTTGATCTTCTCGACGCCCCCGTCGATCTTGAACGGGTTGGTGCGCGAGGAGCCGAGGATGGTGCCGCCGCGTGGCAGGATGCCGCGCACCTCCGCGATGCCGAGCGGTTTGGTCACGCCCTCGAGCGGCCCACGCCACCCGTCGCGGAAACCGACAAACTCGTGCCCGTAGGTGGCGACGCCCTTACGCACCACTGCGCGGATCACCGCGTTCAGACCTGGGCAGTCGCCGCCGCCGGTAAGCACGCCGATACGCATGATGTCCTCAATCCTCCTGCTACTGATTGTGAAAAGAGAGTTGCCCGTCGGCGTCGTTGCCGGCCCGGGGCAGAGCCGTCAATTGCGCACTGTAGTCGCCTCATCTGAACGCCGGGTGGCCGGGTTCAACCCATCGCACGCCAGCGTGCGAGGTTGTGACGGGCGTCTACCAGGGCGTCGTGGCGATCCGCTTCGGCGTTCGGCAGTGCCGGGCGGCCCACGTCGTCCCAGCGCTGACGCAGGTCTTTGGTGAACCGGGGTATCTCGCGCGGCAGCGCCGGCATCGGCCCCCAGAGCTGGGCGAGAGCCACGTGGTCGTACGCCGCGTACCAGGCCCAGAGTTCCAGCTTCTCGTTCGGCCGGCCGCGCACCGGCTCCATGAGGAACTCGTACAGGTCGTCGCGGATGCGTTCGCGCGAGCGCCACGCCTTGTCGGACGGGGACGGGAGCCGGTCGAGCACGTTGCGCCTGACCCAAGGCACCGCCTTGGCACCGTCGAACTCGGTCGAGACCGCGTAGAACTCCCGGCCGTACTCGTCGACGACACCGATCGACACGAGGTCGACCACCCGGCCGTCCTCGATGAATTCGCAGTCGTAGAAATAGCGGTAGACCATCGGGGGCCTATCCTGCCAGGGCCTCCTGAGCGCGGCGCAGCCCCTCCTGGTGGTGGTCGGACGCGCCGTCCGCGCCCACGGCGCGCGCATGCCAGTCGGCCTTGACCGCCCACCGGAAACGCAGCGTCACCGGCAGCGCGGCCTCCAGCTCTTCCCTCGTCACCGGCCCGGTCGCGGCGTACGCCTCCAGTAGGTCGGCCGCCGCCGGGACCCCGCCGGCGTACAGCACGGCGGCGGCGACGTCGTAGACCAGCGGGCCGGACGCCGCGGCCCCCCACTCCAGCAGTCCGGTGCGCCCGGTCTCGACGTTCATCACGAACGCCCGGGGCATCGGGTCGCCGTGCAGCACCCCGTAGGTGAGGCGGTCGGTCACGCACAGCTTGGTCATGGTGGCGACCGCCTCGGCGACCGCCGGCCGCAGCCAGGGCTCCACGTCCAGGTGATCCGCGTCCGGCCGGAGCCAGTGCCATGGAGTGACACCCGGATGGATGAAGCCGTCTCCCATCCGGTGGACCCTGCCGAGGTGATCACCCCACCACTGCTGGTCGAGGTGGTCGGCACCGTCGAGCGGGCGGCCCGGCACGGCGCGCAGCAGTGCCAGTACCCGATCGCCGGTGTCCGCGCAGAGTGCGCCGTCGGCGGTGCGCACGGGGGTGCCGACATCTACGCCCCGGGCCCGCAGGTGCTCCGCGGCGGCCAGACCGGCCTGGAACTGGGCCCGGTCGTCGGCGCGGGCCCGTTTTGCGACGTAGCGCTCGCTGCCGGCGGTCACCAGCCACGCGGCGGTTTGCAGGCCGTGCGGCAACGGCTCGACCGAGTCCGGATTGATGTGCCACACCCTGCGGATCGTCGCGCCAACGGGGTCGACAAATGCCACCTCGGCGATTATGCCGGGCGCCAAGCGACGCGTCGGGGAAACACCGCAATCAACCAAGAAAGGCAACCGGCCGGAGAAAGCATGCCCCCACCCTTTCTCCGGCCGGCCCCGGTGCAGCGCCTTGCCGCCGAGATCAGCTGATGCCCCCGTGAACATCCCCGCCGTCAGCAGATCTACTGGCAAGCCTGCCCCTAAGGTGGACGCATAACTGTCACCGATGCGATTGCGGGGGTGTACACCACCCGACACGCGGGCCATGATCTGGAGTTGACAGGTCCGCCATCGGCGGTGATTGTTGTGTGTTCGACCCGTTTCTGCCGGCCCCATCGGACGAGACGGGAATATGGTCCTTACCGGGGAGGGGTTGGACCGTGGAGGGACGCCTGCCGGAACCCGGCGACGCGCTCACGGGAGTCGAGATGTTCGCCGGCCTTGAGCCGGAGGTCCGGCAGCGGGTAATCGCGGCCGCGGTTCCCCGCACATATCGCAAAGGCCAACTGCTGTTCGTCGAGAACGACCCTGGCGAGTCGCTGATCGTCCTACGCCGCGGGGCGGTGGCGGTGTTCCGCACCTCGCCCACCGGTGAGCGCGCCGTACTGCACGTGATCCGCCCGCCCGATGTCCTCGGCGAGGTGTCCCTTCTGGACGCGTCCACCCGGTCGGCGTCCGCCGAGGCCATCGAGGACTGCACCGCGCTCGCGCTGTCCCGCCACGCCTTCATGGAGCTCGTGCACTCCAACCCGCGCATCCTCGACGCCGTCATGCGCTCGCTGGGCGCGCTCATCCGGCGCCTGACCGAGCAGAACGCCGACCACGTCTTCCTCGACCTGCCCGGCCGGGTCGCCAAGACCCTCGTTCGCCTCGCCGGCGAGAGCCAGGCTCCGATGATCACCATCGAGCTGAACCAGAGCCAGCTAGCCGAGATGGCCGGCGGCTCGCGGCAGAGCGTCAATCAGGCCATCGGCTCCTTCGCCAGCCGGGGATGGCTGCGCACCGAGGGTCGCCGGATCGTGGTCACCGACGTGGCGGCCCTGCGCCGACGGGCGGGCATGGCCGACCGCTAGCCGGCAGACATGATTGGGCCGTCCACCCGCTTCCGGGCGGTCGGCGGGGGCGCGATACTCGGTATTCGGCAGAGTTGCCGGCGATTGTGCAGCCCCCACCTCAGGAGGACGGCATCACCGCCCCATGTCCCCGGTGTGCCCGGGCAGCCGCAGTCGACGACCGCTTCTGCGCGGCCTGCGGCGCCGAGCTTCCGGCCGCCTGCCCGCGCTGCGGGCGGCAGCATGCCGCGGGGACGGCCTTCTGCACCGGATGCGGCGCCGCGCTGCGCGGCGCGCCAACCGCACCTGTACCGCAGGAGGACCGCCGCCGCATCAGCGTGCTCTTCGTCGACCTGATCGATTTCACGCCGTACGTGGAGCGGGCCGACCCGGAACAGGTGCGCGGCCTGCAAACCGGGTTCTTCTCCGCCGCCCGCAGGGTCATCGGGCAGTACGGCGGCGTCGTCGAGAAGTACATCGGCGACGCCGTCATGGCGCTCTTCGGCGCTCCGGTGGCCACCGAGACCGACGCGCTGCGCTGCGTACGGGCGGGCCTGGAGCTACAGCGGGTGCTGGCGCGGTTCGCCCCGCCGGGCGCCGGCGACCTGCGCTTCCGGGTCGGTGTGGCCACCGGCGAGGCCCTCGTCGACGTGGCAGCGGCCCGCGACGGCGGCCAGGCGATCGTGGCCGGCGACGTGGTCAACACCGCCTCACGCATGCAGTCCATCGCGCCGCCCGGCGGCGTACTGGTCTGCGGCACCACGCACGCGCTGACCCGGTCGCGCATCAGATACGCCGCGCACGAGCCGGTGACGCTGCGCGGGCGCTCGGCGCCCACCGAGGTGTGGCTGGCCGAGGCGCCGCTACGCCGCCCGGGGACGGACCGCGCGGCCGGCGACACCCCGCTGACCGGTCGCGAACACGAGGTGGGCCTGCTCAGCAACGCCCTGCACCGGGCGCTGCGCGACCGCACGCCACAGCTCGTCACCATCTTCGGGCAGGCGGGGATCGGCAAGAGCCGCCTCGTAAACGAGCTGCGCCGCCTCGTCACCGAGCCGGTCACCTGGCACGTGGGCCACTGTCCCCCGTTCGGGGAAAACGTCACGTTCGCCGCGCTGGCCGACATCGTCAAGGCCGAGGCCGGCATCCTCGACACCGATCCCGCGCCCACCGCCGAGCGGCGGCTGGCGGCGACGGTACGCGAACTCGTGCCCCCCGCGGAGGCCGAGCGCCTGCTCGGCGCGCTGCGCCCGCTCGTCGGCCTGCACGGCGGGCCGAGCCGGGTCGACCTCGACAACGCCCGGACGCCCGCCGAAGAGGCCGAGTCCGCGTGGCGGCGCTTCCTGGTCGCGCTGGCAGGGCGCCGGCCGACGGTACTGGTCTTCGAAGACCTGCACTGGGCCGACGAGACCATGCTGCGCTTCCTCGACCTGCTCGCCGGCGCCGCGCGCGACGTCCCGCTGATGATCCTGTGCACCGCGCGCCCCGAGTTGGCCGACCACGCACCGGCCTGGGCGCGCACGATGGCCGGGGCGCTCAGCATCACGCTGCCCCCGCTACGCGACTCCGGGATCGCGGCGATCTACGGGCACCTGTTCGGCCAGCCGGCGTTCGCGGCCGACATGCTGCATCGGCTCATCGAGGTGGCCGACGGCAACCCGCTCTACGCACACGAGTACGTGCGGATGCTCATCGAGCAGGGGGCGCTCCGCCAATCCGGGCGGGGATGGTCGCTGGACAAGGCGCGCGACCTGCCCATGCCCGACGGGGTACACGCGATCATCGCCAACCGGGTCGACCTGCTCGACAGCACCGACCGGGCGGTGCTGTTCGCGGCCGCCGTCGTGGGCAGCCACTTCTGGCCGGGCGCGGTCGCCGCCTCGCTCGGGCAGCCAGTTGAACTGATAGAGCGTTCGCTGCGCAGGCTGGCCCAACGCGACTTCGTCCACGAGCTGCCCGAGTCGACGATCGCCGGGCAACCCGAGTTCCGGTTCCGGCACGTGCTTGTGCGAGACGTCTGCTACCAACGCCTCCCCCGCACCGAACGCGTCGCCCGCCACGAACGCACCGCCGACTGGCTCGACGCGCTCTCCGGCACCCGCGACACCGACCTCGCCGAGGTGCTCACCCACCACCGCTGGGCCGCCCACGAGACCGCTCAGGCGCTCGGACTGCCCGCTGGGCGGTACGCCGCGGCCGCGCGCGACGCGCTGCACCGGGCGGCCCGCCGGGCGTACGCGCTGCACGCCCTGGACACGGCCGGTGGCCACGCCGAACGGGCACTCGCACTCCCCGACGCCGGCGACGACCTGCGGCTCGACCTGCTGGCCACCGAGATCGCGTTCCGCCGAGACGGGCACCTCGACGGCACCGACGGCCTCACCGACCTCGCCGGCCGCCTCCTCGCCGCCGGCGACCACGCCGGTGCCGCGCGCGCCTGGACGCTGCTCGGCCAGGCTGCCTGGCTGCGCGCCGACCGGCCCGCGGCACTGTCCTGCTTGGACCGGGCGGTCGAGCTGTTCGACAGCCTGCCCGACACCGTGGAGAAGGCCGACGCGTACGCCGAGCTGGGCCGCTCGCACATGCTCAACTACGAGGGCGAGCCGGCCATCGCCGCCGCCGGCGCGGCCGTCGAGATAGCGTCCCGGCTGCCTGCACCGGACGCCGCCGAGGTACTGGCGAACGCGCGGATCACCGTCGCGATGGCGCGGTACCAGCTCGGCGACCCCGCCGGGCTCGACGAGCTGTGGGCGGTCACCCGGCTGTGCCGGGAACGGCGCCTGCGCGCACTCCCCCGGGCCGTGCAGAATCTCGCGTACGCCGTGCGCGAGGAAGGCGACTGGGCGCGCTCCGACGAATTGCTCGGCTCCGCGCCCGGGCAGGCGCTGGCCACCGGGTACTCGGGCGAGGCCATGCGGGCGTACTTCGCCGGCGACTTCGGTGCCCTGCTGGCCGCCGCCGACGCCTTCCTCGACACGCCAGGCGGCCGCTGGGACATCCAGGTACGCGGGCTGCGCTCCGCCCTGCGCGTGCTGCGCGGCGACCAGGCCGCCGACGACGTCGACGCCACGCTCGAAGCCGCCCGAGGCAGCGGCTTCCACCGACCACACTGGACCGCGCTGGGGCTGGGCGCGCTGTGCCGGGCGCTCCAAGGACGGCGGCGCGAGGCCGCCACGCTGCTGACCGAGCTGGCCGACTCGTGGCTCCGCGTCCCGGCCCTGGCCAGCGGCGAATGGGTGACGGCGGCGGCGTACGCGGCCGTGCTGACCGGCGCCGACGCCACCGCCCGAGTCGCCGGCATGCTGGCCGAGGTGCGCCACCGCACCCCCTGGGTCGACGCGGCGCGACACACGCTCGCGGCCAACGCGGCAGGCTACCTGGCAGCCGCCGAAATCTACGCCGGCATCCCCGACGCGACCGACCGGGTCCTTGCCTTGACCTTGGCCGTGGGTGAGCTGCGGCGCACCGGCGATAGGACGAGGGCCGAGGCGGCACTGACGGAGGTACGGGCATTCGCCCACCGCAACCGCGCACCCGGCCTGCTCCGCTTGGCCGAGGCCGGCACCCACCCCCGCTACGCCCCTTTAGCCTCCTAAACTCCGCCCACCCACGCACCTCCACCCCGCCCTGTACCCGCCCCTCACCCCCGCCGCCGCACGCGGGCCTCGCGCTGCACCGCGCGGGCCTCGCGCTGCACCGCGCGGGCCTCGCGCCGCACCGCGCGGGCCTCGCGCCGCACCG
>NZ_JAIBNX010000209.1:10373-15286 GCF_026130045.1 Micromonospora sp. CPCC 205371 | reverse complement strand
CGCCTGCCCCATCAGGGGCAGGCGCCCGTGCGCGCCGTCAGCGACTCACGCGGCGACCGGTGGCGCCGTCTTACGTCCGTTGCGGGCAAGGGTCTTGCCGTCCCAATCGAACCGCTCCGGGCGGTGGTCCTGGTTCATCTGCCGGGGAGTGATCGTCAGCCGTGGGAATGCCCGCTTCACCATTGCGCGCAGCTCTTCGATATCGCCGCGTTCCTTCGCCTGGTCCCATTCCCGCACCGCGTCACGGGACGCGGCGCTCACCGTGTCTGGCGCGTCCAGACCGGCAAGCTCTTTGGTGAGTGCGTCGATCCGGCGAAGGATCGGCCCCATCGCCTTATCCACCCGCGCCGCACCCCACAAAGCCGTCTTCTCCGCGAGGGTGTCGGCCTGCTCGTTCAACCGGCTGATCTCCCCCTCGATCCGGGCACGCTCGGCTTGCGTGGTCGCTGCCCGCTTCGCCAACCGCGCCACGTTGCGCGGGTCGCCAAGCCGCTGCTTGACCGCCTCCTCCACCGCGTCCTCCGCGACCTTCGCGTCGATGAACACACCGCGACAGCCGTTCTCGTTACCGTCCACCGACCGGCACCGGTACTCCCGACGCGGCGACCCATCCGCATACGGCGTAGACGACTTACGCGGATGCCCGCGCATCGGCGCCCCGCACGTGCCGCAGAACATCAACCCCGACAACAGATGAACCCGCCCGGCCGGACGGCCACGCTTACGCGCGGCGAAAATCGAGCACAGCCGCTCCCACTCCTCACGCGACACCACCGCCTCAACGCCCGCCAGTTCGCCGACAACCTCGCCGTTGTGGGACAGCAGACCGGCCATCGCCGGACGCATCAACAACCGGGGAAGGTGCCCACGTGTCCACCGCAGACCACGCGGCGAAGGCACCTTACGGGCGTTCAAATCCCGCACCACAGCCGACACCGTTTCCCCGGCCAGCAGACGGCGGTAACACTCCCGCACAATGGCGCGTTCGGCCTCCACCACCTCGGCCGGTACCGGGTTGAGCGGGTCGCCTTTCTCCCACCCTTCCGGCTTCGGCTCGTAACCGGGCAACCCGTAGCCACGCGCCCCGCCCGACACCTTGCCCTTACGCGCCCGACGCACCTTGCCACGCTTCACACGCTCGGAAATCTTGTCCGACTCACCCGCCGCCGCGACCATCGCCTCACGGAAATGCCGACGACCGTCCGCCGTCGTCAAGTCGTACTCACCAGCAAGCGACCACACCCGCGCGCCATTCGCCGCCGCCTCGACCAGCCGCTCACCCTCAATGATTTTGCGCGAGAACCGGGTCACGTCGTACACGATCACGCCATCCGAATCGCCCGACTCGACCCGGCGCATCATCTGCTCCCAATCCGGGCGCACCACGTTCGGCTTCCACGCCGACAACGACGGGTCCTTGAAAACCCGGCCCACCCGCGCGCCGCGTGCCTCGATCTTCTCCTCGCACAACTCGATCTGATCATCAACTTTGATCATCTCGCCGGTCCACAGACGGCTGATCCGCGCGTACACGTCGATCACCGGTCGCCGGCCGTCACGCCCCTGAGCTGCATCAATGTCCGCCATGCCTCAATGTTACTAATGCACCCACCGATCAAGGGCGAATGCACGTGGTTGGATCTCATTTCCGCGTGCGTTCGCCCTTGATCCATGCAAATGCCCTTGATCGGGACCTCGCGCGCCGTCGGCGCTCGTACGCCGTCCGCCGGCGGCGCGGCGCGGTTCAGCGCGGTCGGGAAGGGCTGCGGGTATCGCTGTCTAGTGAGAGTCGCCGACCACCAGGGTGACGGAGCCGTCTACGTGGTCGACCGTGAAGAGGGTGCCGGGCGGGAACTCGCCGAGCACCTCCGGCGGCAGTTGGATCGTGCCGTCGCCGGCCACCACCGCGAAGTCTTGCCCGCCGCGCCCCTCCGCGCCCACCCGGCCGTCGCGGATCGTCACCGCCCGGCCCAGCCGCGCGCCAACCTCCGCGTCGTGGGTTACCACCACGATCGTGGTGCCGCGCTCCTGGTTGACGGTTTCCAGGGCGTCCAACACCTCGTCGCGTCCGTGCGTGTCGAGCTGGCTGGTCGGTTCGTCGACCAGCAGCAGGCCGGGCGAGGCAGCGATGCCCACGGCGAGGGCGGCCCGCTGCCTGGCGCCGGGTGGCAGCTCCCCGATCTTCGCGGTGGCCTTGCCGCGCAGGCCTACCAGGTCGAGGATGCGCTCCGGGTCGTCGAGCTCGATGCCGGCGGTGCGGGCGGCCCGGCGTTGGGCCAGCCAGATGTTGCGGTGCAGCGTCGCGTACGGCAGGAGGTTGCGGGCGGCGCCCTGGAGCACCACGCCGATCTCGGTGCCGCGCAGGCGGGAGACCTCGGCGTCGGTCAGCTTGCCAAGGTCGTAGGTGCCGACGCTGACCCGGCCGGCCGATGGGCGCATGAGGCCCGCGAGCAGCGCGACCAGGGTGGACTTTCCGGAACCGGAGGGGCCGACCAGCGCGAGCATCTCGCCAGGGTTGATGGAGAGGTCGACGCCGGACAGCGCGACCACATCGCCGCCCTCGGCCCGATAGATGTGCACCACGCGCCGACACGCGACCGCCAGTCCGCTCACGACTCCCTGCTTACCACGGCCGTCGCGCCCGCGTGGCCCCGCGATCAAGGCCATTCGCATCGATCAAGGGCAAATGCACGCGGGAATGAGATCGAACCACGTGCGTTTGCCCTTGATCGGCGGAGAGGCGGGCGGCGCGCAGCGCCAGCGTGGCGCGGACGCGGCACGGGCGCGGCGGGGGCCAAGCGGACAGCGCGGACAGCGGGCAGCGGGCAGCGCACGGCCCGGCGCGGCACCGGCACGGACGGCGCGAGCGGGCGCGGGCGCGCGGCGGGAAGCACAGGCGCAGGGCGCGGACAGCGCAGGGCGCGGACAGCCCAGGGCGCGGACAGCGCGGAACGCGGACAGCGCGGAACGCGGACAGCGCGGAACGCGGACAGCGCACGGCCCGGTGCGGACGGCGCGCCGGCGGGGCCGCGGGGCGCGGGGGCGCGGCACGGGCTGCTAGGGGTGGGCGGGGGGTTAGAAGCGGGCTGGCTCGTGGTAGACGCCCCATTCGGTGCGTAAGGTGTCGCAGATTTCGCCCAGCGTTGCTTCTGCGCGGGCGGCGTCGAGCATCGCGGGGATCATGTTGTCGGCGCCGCGGGCGGCCTCCACCAAGCGGGTCAGCGCCGCGTCCACCACGGCCTTGTCGCGAGCCGCGCGGCGGGTGGACAGCAGTTCGCGCTGTTCCAGTTCTACCTCGTGGGAGATGCGCAGGATCTCCAGCGGCCGGCTCACGGTCGATGTGTGCCGGGTGACGCCGACGACGTGCTTGAGGCCCTTCTCCAGCGCCTGCTGGTACGTGAACGCGGCCTCCGCGATCTGCCCGGTGAACCAGCCGTCTTCGATGCCGCGCAGGATGCCCGACGTGATCGTGCCATCGGAGCCCATCGCCGTGATCCGGGCGAAGATCTCTTCGGCCTCTGCTTCGATCCGGTCGGTGAGCGCCTCGACGTACCAGGAGCCGCCGAGCGGGTCGGCCACGTTGGTCACGCCGGTCTCGTCCATGAGGACCTGTTGGGTACGCAGGGCGATCTCGGCGGACTCGTCGGTGGGCAGGGCGAGGGTTTCGTCGAGCGCGTTGGTGTGCAGCGAGTTGGTGCCGCCGAGCACCGCGGCGAGCGCCTCGACGGCGGTACGCACGACGTTGTTGACGGGCTGCTGCGCGGTCAGCGAGACACCGGCCGTCTGCGTGTGGAACCGCAGCCACATGGCCCGCTCGTCGGTGGCGCCGTACACGTCGCGCAGCCATCGCGCCCAGATGCGCCGGGCGGCGCGGAACTTGGCGATCTCCTCGAAGAAGTCGAGGTGCGCGTCGAAGAAGAACGACAGCCCAGGTGCGAACTTGTTGACGTCGAGCCCGCGTGAGAGCCCGAGTTCCACGTACCCGAACCCGTCGGCGAGCGTGTACGCCAACTCCTGCGCGGCGGTCGAACCGGCCTCCCGGATGTGGTACCCGGACACCGACAGCGGCTTGTACCGCGGGATCTCGTGCGCGCAGTACTCCATCAGGTCGCCGATGAGGCGCAGGTGCGGCTCGGGGTCGAAGAGCCACTCCTTCTGCGCGATGTACTCCTTGAAGATGTCGGTCTGGAGCGTGCCGTCCAGTGTGGACAGGCTGGCGCCCTGCCGCTCGGCCGCGACGAGGTACATGCAGAAGATCGGCACCGCCGGACCGGAGATGGTCATGCTCGTGGTGACGGCGGACAGGTCGATGCCCTCGAAGAGGACGTCCATGTCGGAGGCCGAGTCGATGGCGACCCCGCAGTGGCCGACCTCGCCGAGCGCCTGGGGATCGTCGGAGTCACGCCCCATGAGCGTGGGCATGTCGAACGCGACGGACAGGCCGCCGCCGCCCGCGCTGAGGATCATTTTGTAGCGCTCGTTGGTCTGCCGGGCGTTGCCGAACCCGGCGAACTGCCGGATCGTCCAGGTCCGCCCGCGGTAGCCGGTGGGGTACAGGCCGCGGGTGTACGGGTACTCGCCGGGCCAGCCGATCCGCTCGAAACCGGGCAGGTCGGCGCCGGGCGGCGGGCCGTACACGGGGTCTACGGTCACGCCCGACAGGGTGGTGAAGTCGGCGTCACGCTTGCGGGCCGCGTCGTACCGTGCCTGCCAGCGGGCCCGGCCGGCGGCGATCTCCTCGGCGTTCATTCCGCCAGTTTAACGATCGCTAAGCCGACCTGGGCCACACCGGACGTGTCACTGTGATAACCGCCCTCGCTCCGCGAGGGCGGGCCGCGCGCCTTTGGTGCCGCCCTGTAGACCCCAGGCGCTCCGGGCGCCTCCCTCCCCTCCCCTTTCCGGGGGTTCCGGGC
>NZ_JAIBNX010000209.1:0-10363 GCF_026130045.1 Micromonospora sp. CPCC 205371 | reverse complement strand
CCGCCGCCACCCCCCCCGGCCCCCCCCCGGGCGTTCCCCCGGTCCCCCCCCCCCCCCCCCGGGGTGCGCGGTTCGCGCGCCTTTGGTGCCGCCCTGTAGACCCCAGTCGCTCCGGTCGCTTCGCTCCCTCCGCTTTGTGGGATCTGCGGGCGGCGACGCGCTCACTGGTAGTCGGCGGCGCGTGCCTCGTCGTCGCCGACGGGACCGCTGTCTTCGACGTGGACGTCGTCGACCAGGATGTTGACCTCGGTGACGTCGAGGCCGAGCAGGTTTTCGATCGCGCTGATCACCTTGGCGCGTACCTTTTCGGTGACCGAGTGCAGGACGTAGCCGTACTCGATGACAAGGGTGATGTTGACGACCGCGCTGCGGCCCTCCAGCCGGACCGACATGCCGCGGTCGGCGTCGTCGTCGGCCTCGCCGAGGCCGATGCGCTCCTTGACGCTGGCGAAGAAGCGGGCGACGTCGCCACCCAGGTCGTAGACGCCCGGCACGTCGCGCGCGGCGATGCCGGCGATCTTCTCGACGACCTCGTCGGCGATCTTCGTGATGCCCCGCTCGGCGGCGAGCTCGGCGTTGTTGCGGAATCGCTCGACCACCTGCGAGGCCACCCGGCCCGACGCGGCGGCGGCTCGCTCGACGGCGTCACTGACCTGCTCGGTCACGGGCACTGACACAGGCACGGGCGCCGGCACCACATCGGTGACCGGCGGATCGACGACATCCTGCTGCGCTACGTCTGTCATGAACCACTCCCCCTGATCGCTGGCAGGCCAACGGCCCGGAGCGTACCTGCCCGGTGCGACCGCGTCACCCCGCGCGAACCAGCTCAGCCTGCCCGTCGACGAGATGAAGCTCCAGGTCACAGGCCGCCGCAGCCTCCGGATCGTGGGTAGCGAAGACCACCGCGGCGCCTCGCGCCGCTTCCTCGTGCAACAGGTCGAGTACTCGTTGCCGGTTGGCCGCGTCGAGCTCGCTGGTCACCTCGTCCGCCAGCAGCACGTCGCCGGCCAGCGCCAGGCCGCGGGCGATCGCGGTGCGCTGCTGCTGGCCGCCGGACAGCTCCTCGACGAGTTGGTCGGTCTGCTGGGTGAGGCCGAGCCGCTCCAGGGACTCGGCGGTGAGCCGGCGGGCATCTGGCGGCGTGACACCGGCGGCGATGAGCGCGACCTGCAGGTTTTCCCCGGCGGTCAGGATCGCGGCCAGCCCGTTGTCTTGCGGCACGAGCACGACCTTGCGGGCCACCGCGTGGTCACGGTCGCGCAGCGGCTCGCCGGCCACGGTCACCTTGCCGGCCGACGGCCGCAGGATGCCGGCCATCGTCCACAGCAGGGTGGTCTTGCCAGCGCCGGACGGACCGGTGACCGCGAGCACCTGCCCGGGCTCGACGGTCACGGACACGTCGCGCAGCACCGGCTCGCCTTCTCCATACGCAACGAAGATCCCATCGACGACCACGGGTCTGACACTAACGCGAGCGCGCCGCCGTCCGCAGACCCCACCAAGCACAGGGAGCGAAGCGACCGGAGCGACTGGGGTCTACAGGACGGCTTTGGCGGGCGAGCCGCGACCCTAGCCCATATCGCGCAGAAGCGTGTCCGCCGCCGTGAACGGGTCGCTGGTACCAGCGGCTACCTCCGCGGCGAGCTTCGGCAGCGCGGTACCAGCGCGAAGCGACCCTATGCGCTCGCGGAGGCGGCCCAGCGCGATCGCCTCGATCTCGGCGGCGGCCCGCGCCTCGCGACGGCGCCGCAGCTCGCCGCGCTCGACCAGCCACCCGCGGTGCTTGTCGATCGCCGCCACCACCTCGTCGATGCCCTCGCCGCGGGACGCGATCGCGCGTACCACCTGCGGCCGCCATTCGCCGGGACCGCGCTCACCGAGCCCGATCATGCCCTGGATGTCGTGATAGGTCGCGTCGACGCCGTCGCGGTCGGCCTTGTTGACCACGAAGACGTCGGCGATCTCCAGGATGCCGGCCTTGACCGCCTGGATCGCGTCGCCCATGCCGGGCGCCAGCAGCACGACGGTGGTGTCGGCGAGCGACGCCACCTCGACCTCGGCCTGGCCGACACCGACGGTCTCGACGAGTACCACGTCGCAGCCGGCGCCTTCCAGCACGCGCACCGCCTGGGGGGTCGCCGCGGCGAGCCCGCCGAGATGTCCGCGGCTCGACATCGAGCGGATGTAGACGCCGGTGTCGGTGGCGTGCTGCTGCATGCGGACCCGGTCGCCGAGGATCGCGCCGCCGGTGAATGGGCTGGACGGGTCTACGGCGAGCACGCCCACCCGGTGCCCCTGCCCCCGCAACACCCGCACCAGCTCGGTCGTCGTGGTGGACTTGCCAACGCCGGGCGACCCGGTCAGCCCGATGACCTGCGCGTTTCCGGTGTGGGGCGCCAGGGCGGCAGCGATCTGAGGTACGAGGTCGTCACCGTTTTCGACGAGCGTTATCAGGCGTGCGACCGCACGCGGATCGCCGCCGCGCGCCCCGGCAACGAGTTCGGATACGTCGCGGCTCCGCCTCATACCTTAGAAACCTCATACCCTCGCAAGCCTCATGCCGTAATGATGAGGGCATCGCCCTGGCCACCGCCGCCGCACAGGGCCGCCGCGCCGGTGCCGCCACCGCGCCGCTTGAGCTCCATGGCAAGCGACAGTACGAGACGCGCGCCCGACATGCCGATGGGGTGGCCGAGCGCGATCGCGCCACCGTTGACGTTGACGATGTCGGCGCTGACACCGAGCTGGCGGGTCGACAGGATGCCCACCTGCGCGAACGCCTCGTTGATCTCGATGAGGTCGAGGTCGGCGACGGCGAGGCCCGCCTTGCTGAGGGCGTGCTCGATCGCGTTGGCCGGCTGGGCGTGCAGGGAGTTGTCGGGGCCGGCGACGTTGCCGTGCGCGCGGATCTCGGCGAGCCAGCTGAGGCCCAGCTCTTCGGCCTTGGCCTTGCTCATCACGACGACCGCGGCGGCACCGTCGGAGATCGGCGAGGAGCTGCCCGCGGTGATCGTGCCATCCTTGGTGAACGCCGGACGCAGCTTCGCCAGCGACTCCGCCGTCGTGTCGGACCGGATGCCCTCGTCGTCGGCCACCACGACCGGCTCACCCCGACGCTGCGGCACCTGTACCGGGGCGATCTCCTCGGCGAAGACACCGTTCTTCTGCGCGGCGGCGGCACGCTGGTGGCTGGCGGCTGAGAACGCGTCCTGCTCCGCACGGGAGATCCCGTGCGAGACCCCGTGCCGCTCGGTGGACTCGCCCATCGAGCAGCAGTCCCAGACATCGGTGAGGCCGTCGAGCGCCATGTGGTCCTTTATGACCACGTCGCCGTACTTGTAGCCCTGCCGCTGCCCCACGAGCAGGTGCGGCGCGTTGGTCATCGACTCCATGCCGCCGGCCACCACGATGTCGAACTCACCGGCGCGGATGAGCTGGTCGGCCAGCGCGATCGCGTCGAGCCCGGAGAGGCAGACCTTGTTGATGGTCAGAGCCGGCACGGTCATCGGGATGCCCGCGTCGACGGCCGCCTGGCGGGCGGGGATCTGGCCGGCGCCGGCCTGGAGCACCTGCCCCATGATCACGTACTGCACCTGCTCGGGCACGACTCCGGAACGTTCGAGCGCCGCCTTGATGGCGAAGCCTCCGAGCGCCGTCGCCGGGAAGTCCTTGAGGTTGCCCAGCAGCCGCCCCATCGGGGTGCGCGCGCCGCCGACAATCACAGAACCCGACATGACGACCTCCCGCGCTACTTAACGATTACTTAGTGCAGACTATCGCCATGGCCGACCACTCTTCTGCGGACTATGTCACAGGCATCGGGGTCACAGGCATCGGACTCGTGCGCATCGATCATGTCGGTGTCGCGGTGCCCGATCTCGACGAGGCGATCGAGTTCTACGAACGCGTCTTCGGGATGCGCTGCGTCCACCAGGAAGTCAACGAGGAGCAGGGCGTACGCGAGGCGATGATGGCCGTCGGGCCATCCGAGGAGGGCGGGTGCGTGCAGTTGCTGGCACCCTTGTCGGCCGCCTCGACGATCGCCAAGTTCCTCGACCGGAGCGGTCCGGGCGTGCAGCAGGTCGCGTACACGGTGACCGACGTCGTCGCGGCCAGCGCCGCGCTGCGCGAGCGGGGCATCCGGATGCTGTACGACGAGCCGAAGCGGGGCACCGCCGGCTCGCGCGTCAACTTCGTGCACCCCAAGGACGCTGGGGGCGTCCTGGTGGAACTGGTCGAGCACTGATGGATGCAGTTTTTCACAAACGGATACCGCACCCTAGCTACCGTTAAGTAACCTGACGCGATGCAGGACATCCTCGATGCGATCATGGCGGCCGAAGGGTCCAGCGACCCGGCGAGGGAGCTGGCCGCGGTGGCAGGGCTCGCGGTGCCGAAGAGCTACCGGGGTGTAGTGGTCCGCGCCGACGAGGTCGAGATGTTCGACGGCATGGCCGCCCGGGAGAAGGACCCGCGCAAGTCGCTGCACGTGCAGGAGGTGCCGACCCCTGAGCTGGGCCCGGGCGAGGCGCTGGTGGCGGTGATGGCGAGCGCCATCAACTACAACACCGTCTGGACGAGCATCTTCGAGCCGGTGTCCACGTTTTCGTTCCTCAAGAAGTACGGAAAGCTCTCCGACCTGACCCGCCGGCACGACCTGCCGTACCACGTCGTCGGCTCGGACGCCGCCGGCGTGGTGCTGCGCGTCGGTGCCGGCGTGACGAAGTGGAAGCCCGGTGACGAGGTGGTGGCCCACTGCCTCTCGGTCGAGTTGGAAGATCCCGCCGGCCACGACGACACGCTGCTCGACCCGCAGCAGCGGATCTGGGGCTTCGAGACCAACTTCGGCGGGCTGGCCGAGGTGGCCGTCGTCAAGTCCAACCAGCTCATGCCCAAGCCGGCACACCTGTCCTGGGAAGAGGCGGCCAGCCCCGGCCTCGTCAACTCCACCGCGTACCGGCAGCTCGTCTCGCACCACGGCGCCGCGATGAAGCAGGGCGACGTGGTGCTGATCTGGGGCGCCTCCGGCGGGCTCGGCGGGTACGCCACCCAACTCGCCCTGCACGGCGGCGCGATACCGGTCTGCGTCGTGTCGTCGCCGGAGAAGGCGGACCTGTGCCGGCAGATGGGCGCGGAGCTGGTCATCGACCGCACCGAATTCACCTTCTGGAAGGACGAGCGGACGCAGGACACCGGCGAGTGGCGGCGGTTCGGCGCGCGCATCCGCGAGCTGACCGGCGGCGAAGACCCCGACATCGTCTTCGAGCACCCCGGACGGGAGACGTTCGGCGCGAGCGTCTACGTCGCCAAGCGCGGTGGCACGGTCGTCACGTGCGCGTCGACCAGTGGCTTCATGCACGAGTTCGACAACCGGTACCTGTGGATGAACGTCAAGCGCATCATCGGCAGTCACTTCGCGAACTACCGTGAGGCGTGGGAGGCCAACCGCCTCGTCGCTCTGGGCCGCGTTCACCCGACGGTGTCACGCACGTACCCGTTGGAGCAGACCGGCCAGGCCGCGCACGAGGTACACCGCAACGCGCACCAGGGCAAGGTCGGCGTGCGCTGCCTCGCGCCGGTCGACGGTCTCGGTGTCCGCGACCGCGCGCTCCGCGAAAAGCACGCACCCGCCATCAACAGGTTCCGCGGTCACTGAGCGTCAGTCCAAATTCATCCGAAAGGCTGGCAGCACCGGCGGATCAACTGGTTCGTCGGTGGCCCGCGTGCGGCCCAATCCGATTACCGCGGGTACATATCGCCGCCTACCCGCACAACTTGACCTTGACAAAGCCGAGCGACATGAGCCGTACGCCCTTGCGCAGTACCCCCGGCAGTCTGCCAGTATGTGCCAATGCCCCAGCAGCAACAGCAGTCCTCCCTTGCGTTCTTCGAGAACGCGAACTCCCAGCACGACTTCACTGTCGTCCTCCGGGGTTACGACCGTGGGCAGGTCGACGACTTCGTCGGCAGGCTCAGTGCTGCTCTGACCCAGTCCGAGCAGGCCCGTGGCGAGGCCGAGCAGCGCATGAACGACGCACAGCGTCGCCTGCGCCAGGCCGAGCAGCGCCTCAACTCCCTTGAGCAGAAGCTCACCGACACCAACAAGCAGCTCGAAGAGAACAACCGGCCGACCCTTTCGGGTCTTGGCACGCGGGTCGAGCAGATTCTCCGCCTCGCCGAGGAGCAGGCCAACGACCACCGGGGCGAGGCGAAGCGCGAGTCGGAGGGCATCCTCTCCGCCGCCCGCCTGGAGGCCCGGGAAATCACGGATAAGGCGCGTGCCGAGGCCGCGGCCATGAAGGCCACCGCCGAGCGCGAGGCCGGCAGCATCCGCACCGCGTCCGAGCGGGAGGCCGCTGAGGTACGCGTGCAGGCCCGCCGCGAGGCCGACACGCTGCGCGCCGACGCCGACCGCGAGACCAAGCAGCTCCGCGCCGTCACCGCGCACGAGGTCGCCGAGCTGAAGTCCACGGTGGAGCGCGAGGTCGCGACGCTGCGGGCGACCGCCGAGCGGGAGATCACCCAGCTCCGCGCCAAGGCCGCCCGGGAAGCCGAAGAGAAGCGCGCCGAGGCCACCAAGCTGCTGACCGACGCCCGCGACAAGCGCGACAAGGACCTCCAGGCACTCGCCCTCGAGCTGGCCGAGCGCCGCGAGAAGGCCGAGCGCGAGGAGTCCGAGCGGCACGCCGCCCAGGTCGCCCAGACGCAGAAGCTCGTCGCCGAGGCCGAAGAGCGCGCCCGCGCCGCCGAAGACCGCGCCAAGGAGATCGAGCAGCGTGCCGAGGCCCGCCGCATCGAGTCCGAGCGCAACGCCACCGAGACGGTCGAAAAGGCCAAGGCGCTGGCGGAGAAGACGGTCAACGAGGCGCGCGCCGAGGCGCACCGCCTGGTCACCGAGGCCCGCACCGAGTCCGAGCTGACCACGCAGGCAGCGCGGCGCGAGGTCGAAGACCTCACCCGCCAGAAGGACGCCGTCACCGCCCAGCTCGGCCAGATGCTCTCCGGCCTGGCCGGCATCGTGCCGACGGCGCCGCCGGCCAGCAAGCCAGAAAGCGCCAAGTCCGACAAAGACGAGGTATCCGCCAGCTCGACGAGCTGACCACCACTGGGGAAGGCTGAACTCGCGGGGCACATGCGACTGATGGCCGGTCGCACCGGGACACCGGTGCGACCGGCATCGGCATGCTCGGGGTCAGCGCGCCTGGAGCTCTACTCCCAGACTTCGGTCGATGTTCCGCCAAATGGTGTGTATCCAGGCACTACTCAGCGAGCCGTGTGAGGATAAAGAACATGTCGCATGGCGGAGAACTCTTCGGTCTTGGAGAACACGTCGCTTCCGAACCGACCTTCGAGTCGGCGATGCGGGGGTACGCCAGAAGCCAGGTCGACCGGTACGTCGCCCGCGCGGAGAGCGAAATAGCCACCCTGACCACCGAGCGTGAGCAGGCGTACGCGCAGATTCAACACCTCGGCGGCCAGATCGAGCAGCTACAGGCCGAGCTGCAAAACGTGCGCCGCCAGGCCGGCGGCATCGACCAGGTGTCGTTCCGTCACCTTGGCCGGCGCGTCGAGCAGATCCTCACCCTCGCCGAGGAGCAGGCCGAGGACATCCGCGCGAGCGCCAGCCAGGAGATCGCTGACCACCGCGTCGAGGCCGAGCGGATCGTCGCCGAGGCCCGCGCACAGGCGGCCGAGGCCGTCCGCGACTTTGAGATCGCGCTGGCCGCGCGCCGCACCGAAGAGGAGAAGGTTGCCGCGGAGCGCCAGGCCGCGGCCGATGCCGCCCTGGCCGCCGCGCACGAAGACGCAGCCCGCATCCGCGCCGAGGCAGAGGCCGCGAAGGCCGAAGCACAGCAAGAGGTACAGCGGGCCATGGCGCACGCCAAGCAGATCGTCGACAAGGCGCAGGCCGAGACGAGCGCGTACGTGCAGTCGACCCGGACGCAGGCGCAGCAGGAGCTGGCGCAGTGGCGGGCCAGCGTCGAGCAGGAGATCGCCGAGCGCAGGGCCGTCGCCGACCGCGAGCTGGCCGAGCGCCGCGCCGCCACCGAGCACGAGGTCAACCAGTGGCGCACGACCGTCGAGCAGGAGGTCACCGCCGCGCGCGCCGAGGCCGAGCGGTACGCCGCCGAGGTCCGCGCGCAGGTGGAGCAGCAGGTCACCGCGCTGATCGAGGAAGCGGAGGAGCAGGCGGAGGCGGCACGCCGGCAGTCGGAGGAGCAGGCCGCCACTGCCCAGCAGCACCTCGCCGCGACGCAGCAGCACCTTGCGGCCACCCAGCAGGAGACCGCCGCGGCGGGCCAGCTCCTGGCGGAGGTACAGCAGCAGGTCGCGCAGGCTCAGCAGGCCCTTGCCGGGCTGCGCAGGCAGACGGTGGAGACGCGGCAGCAGGCCGACCAGTTCCGGCGGGGCCTCTCGGAGGTACAGCAGCAGCTCGCGACGGAGCGGAAGCGGCTCGCGGAGGTCCAGCGCACGGCGGAGGACGCCGAGCGGGAGGCCCTGGAGGCCCGCAACCAGGCCAAGCGGGCGGAGGAGGCTTCCGCCGCTCCGGAATCCTCGCCTGAGTCCGGGCCTGAGTCCGCGCCGGACGGCGCCGTCACGAAGGACACGGCCACCGCGAAGGACGAGCCGCAGAAGGTCGGCGTCGAGGCCGACTGAGGCGCGGCGCGCCTGGAAGCTACCCGCTACCCTGCCGTTGGCTGATCACACGGTGGGGAGGATGGTGCGGTGTCGGACGAAGAGCGGGCCGCTGACGAGGGCGAGCCTTCGCCACAGGCGTCGCCGGCCCCTGAGCCCACTCCTGAGCCCACCCCCGGGCCGGACGAGGCACCCGTGGTGGCGCCGAGCGGTCGGTTCGGTCGGCTGGGGCGGCCGCTGCGCCAAAGCCCGTTCCTGATCGGGTTCATCGGCGCGCTGGGTGCCCTGCTGGCGTACACGGCATATCAGGCCATCCAGAACGCGGCCGGCGTCCTCATCCTGATCTTCGTCGCGCTCTTCCTCGCGATCGGCCTGAATCCGGCCGTCGAGCGGCTGCGCCGCTTCGGGCTGCCGCGCGGCCTGGCCGTGACCGTCGTGACCTTCGGCCTGCTACTCCTGCTGTGTGGCGGGCTCTTCGCCCTCGTGCCGCCGGTCGTGACGCAGTCGACCGAGTTCGCCGACAAGCTGCCGCAGTACATCGAGGATCTCAAGAACAACGCGACGATCAACGACCTGAACGAGCGGTACGACGTCATCGACAAGGTGCAGAACGCGGTCAACGCTGACACGATCAGCCAGGCGCTCGGCGGCGTGCTCGGTGGTGCTCAGTTCCTGTTCGGCACGGTTTTCCGGGTGCTGACCGTGCTCGTGCTGACGATCTACTTCATGGCGGCGTTCGACCGCATCAAGGGCGCCGCCTACCAGCTCGTACCGGCTTCCCGCCGGCAGCGCGTGGAGCTGATCACCGACGAGATCCTGGGCAAGGTCGGCGCGTACATGGTCGGCGCGATCTCGATCGCGGTGGTGGCCGGCGTCAGCACGTACATCTTCCTGATCATCGCTGGTGTGGCGTATCCCTTCGCGCTGGCCGTGGTGGTCGCGGTCTGCGACCTCATCCCGCAGATCGGCGCGACGATCGGCGCCGTCGTGGTGAGCATCGTCGGGTTCGCGGAGTCGCTGCCCGTCGGCATCGCCTGCGCCGTCTTCTTCATCGTGTACCAGCAGGTGGAGAACTACCTGATCTACCCGAAGGTGATGCGCCGCTCGGTGGAGGTCAGCGACGTCGCCGCGATCGTCGCCGCGCTGCTCGGCGTCGCACTCTTCGGGGTGATCGGCGCGCTGGTGGCCATCCCGGCGGTCGCGGCCGTCCAGTTGATCCTTCGCGAAGTGGTCGTGCCGCGCCAACAGCAGCGCTGAGCCGAAGGCGCCATCGGGTGGTCGGGCAGAGGGCCCCCGGCCACCCGTCGCCACCCCGTGTCACGTTCCAGACACAGGAAACGCCCTGGCCTCGGCCGGTCAATAGCATCTAGCAGTTCGCTGGGACCGGGAGGCATCGCTGTGCAGGCACATCAGTTTCGGCGGGACGCGGTAATCATCGGGGGGTGCGGCCGCGTGGGCCTGCCGCTCGGCATCGCGCTCGCCTCGCGCGGGCTCACCGTGACGCTGTACGACATCAACGCCACCGCGGTCGACACCGTCAACGCCGGCGTGATGCCGTTCGCCGAGGAGGGCGCCGACCCGCTGCTCGCGGAGGTGACCGCCGCTGGCCGGCTCGTCGCCACCACCGACCCGGCGAGTGTGAGCACCGCCGAGCACCTGATCGTCGTCGTGGGCACCCCGGTCGACGAGCACCTCAACCCCGACCTTGGCGCCGTGCCGCGCG
>NZ_JAIBNX010000208.1:2008-15307 GCF_026130045.1 Micromonospora sp. CPCC 205371 | reverse complement strand
CCGCGGCCGCGCGCCTGCCACGCACCTTGACCTGGTACCGGCCGGCCGGCGCACCGGGCGGCGAGCTGGAACCCTTCGAGTGGTTCGACGGCGAGTTGGCCTTCCTCACCGCGGCGCTCGACGTGGCAGGCGACGAGCCGGCCAGCGCCGTGGCGCTTGCGGAGCGGCTCGCGCCTTATCTGTGGGCGCGTGGCCGGTGGGCGGAGCTGCGCGCGGTGCAGCGCTGCGCCCGGCTGGCCGCCGAGCGGCTGGGCGACGACCGGGCCACCGCGCGCGCCGAGTTTCTCGCCGCGGTGCTCAACCTGGTGTGCGGCGACCTACCCGAGGCCGCCGCCGGCTTCGCGCGCAGCCGGGGGCTCTTCGAGCGGCTCGGCGACCCGCACGGGGTGGCGTGCGTCTTGAGCGACGAGGCGGTGCTGCACGGGCTGCAGAGCCGGCACGAAGACGCGGCGCACGCCGCACGCCGCGCCGTGGAGGTCTTCCGCGCCGAGGCCGACCCGATCGCCGCCGTGCTCGCCTCGCCAGCGCTGTCGGCGGCGCTGCGCGGGCTGGGCCGGCTCGACGAGGCGCTCGACGCCGACCGGACGGCGGTCGCGGAGGCGCGCGCCCAAGGGGCCGCCGAGCTGGTGGTCGCCCGCGCGCTGAACTCGCTCGCCGTCACCCGCCTGGTGCGCGGGGAGGCGCGGCGGGGCTCCCAGGCGCCGGCGGAGGCGGTCGGGCGGCTGCGCGGCGTCGGCGCCCGATCCGTGCTGCTGGCGGCGCGGCGGCACCAGGCATCGGCGGCCGCCGGGCTGGGGCGGCGGCGGGAGGCGGTGCGGCTGCTGGAGGAGAGCCACGACCTCGCCGTCGAGCTGGGCGACCGGCTGTGGGCGACCGGGCTGGCCCGCGACCTGGCGGTCAGCTGGATCGGCGACGGGCGCGCCGCGGCCGCCGTGCCGGTGCTGAAGCGCTGCCTGGCAACGTATGACGACATGAACGTCCGCTCCGGGAAGGCTGTCACGCTCGACATGCTCGCGCGGGCGTATGACGCTTTGGGTGACGGCGCGGCGGCACGCGACGCGCGGCGTGGCGCGGGCGCGCTGAGTGACGGTATCGACGCTGGGACGCCGGTCCTCTCAAAGATCATCCTGAGGCTCGCGGAAAATGTCGGGGTGCGTCGGTAGCGTCTCCGCGTGAACCGTACCGATCGGCTGTACGCACTGGTGGAGGAGTTGCGGGCGGTGTCGCCGCGCCCGCGCAGCGCGCATTGGCTCGCGGCGCGCTTCGAGGTCGACGCGCGCACGATCCGGCGCGACATCGCCGCGCTGCAACAGGCCGGCGTGCCCATCTACGCCGAGCCCGGCCGGCTCGGCGGCTACGTGGTCGACAAGCAGCACACGCTCCCGCCGGTCAACATCACGCCGCGCGAGGCGGTCGCCACCGCGATCGCGCTGCAAGCGCTGGAGGGCACGCCGTTCGTCGACGCGGCACGCTCGGTGCTGCACAAGCTCCTGGCCGCGATGGCGGGCCGCGACGTCGAGACCGCGCGCGAGGTCGCCGAGCGCATCCACCTCGCGGCGCCTCCGGGCGCTGAGCCGGGAGCACCGCGCCACGTGCTGCGCGTCGCGGAAGACGCGGTGGTCAGCCGGTCCGTCCTGTCCATCGAGTACGTGGACAAGCACGGCACGCCGTCCCGAAGGCTCGTCGAGCCGGTGGCGCTGCTCGGCGAGGGCAAATTGTGGTACCTGGTGGGGTGGTGCCGGTTGCGCGGTGACGAGCGGGAGTTCCGGCTCGACCGCGTGCGCCGCGCGGCGACGACGCCCGAGATCGCCCCGTCCCGGCCGATCGATCCCGGCCGCTGGCAGGCGGCTCACCCGCCCGCGATCCGGCTGGGTTTTCCCAGCCGTGCTGGTTTTCAAAGAAATGCGGACAGGACGGTGTCCGCGGCCACCACGACGATAAGGGGTGTCCGTGACACGTAAGTGAGGGAGCGGAGCCCGCGATGACCGTCAACCCCAACCACCACTCGTCGTACGCCGCCGACAACCGGGGTGCGCTCTGGGAGCGGTGGATGGCGCTGCGCAACGGTGACCTCGCCCAGGCTGAGACCCTGGTCGCGCCGGCGCTGGCCGTGCACATCCCGGTCCTGGGCCGGGCCACCGATCGGCCCGGGGGCCGGCCGGCACTGATCTCCTGGATCTCCGCGCTGCGGGCCGCCTTCCCCGAGGGCCGGCTCGCGACGCAGGTCGGCCCGATCATCAGCGGCGACCTGATCGCCGGCCGCTGGGCGTGCGCCACCGAGGCGGCCACCTTCACAGGCACCGACATCATCCGGCTCGCCGCTGGCCGGGTCGTGGAGTTCTGGGTCAACCACGACGTGATCGGCGAGGCCCTGCCGGTGCCCGAGCACGGCACGCTCTGCTCTCGTACATAACATCGAGGTGCGTTGTTTTCACGTGCCCGTCAACCGTGCTTTTCTGTACCTAATGAGGGGGTAAAGGCCTGGTTGACGGGCCGATTGAACCGTTGCTTGACACCCTGATCACACCGTCCTACCCTCGCCGTAACAAGATTTCTCGCAGTTTTAACAAAGCTTGTGCACACACAGCCCGATAGGCGAGGGGCGGCATGACAGCTATAGACGGTCGTTTGAACAGGGCTCAGTTCCTGCGGATCATTGGCGGGCTGGCGGCAGGCGCCGCCGTGCCAGGGCTGCTCAGCGCGTGCGGCGGCGGCTCCGGCGACTCAGACACGCTCACCCTGGTCGGCGTCGCCGACGAGAAGGGCCCGCTCGACGTCCTCACCAAGGCATACGCCGACAGCGGCTCCGGAATCACCTTCAAGGCCTCGTACGCGCCGACCGACCAGGTGCAGACCTCACTGCGCGCCCAGCTCGGTGGCGGCAACGCGCCCGATATCCACGCGCTGTACCCGGGCAGCGGCAGCGCGATGTCCACCACCGACATCGCCAAGGCGGGCCTGCTCGCCGACCTGAGCGGCCAGCAGTGGACCTCCGCGATCCCGGAAAACCTGAAGACCTCGTTCCAGCACGACGGCAAGGTGTACCTGTTCTCGTCCGGCCTGACGGTGATTGGCACGATCTACAACAAGAGCGTCTTCGCCGCCGCGGGCGTGCAGATCCCCAAGACGTGGAGCGAGCTGATCAGCACCTGCGAGAAGCTCAAGGCGGCCGGCAAGGTGCCCATCGCGCTCGGCGCGCAGACCCAGTGGGTCACGCAGCTCATCACGTACGCGCTGGTGGCCTCGCACGTCTACCGGGACACGCCCGATTTCGACGACCAGATGCTCGCCGGCAAGGCCACGTTCGCCGAGTCGGGGTGGAAGCAGTCCATGGCGCTGTACATGGACCTGCGCGACCGGGGCTTCTTCAACGACAACCCCAACGGCACCACCCTGGAGCAGCAGACCGCGATGGTCGGCACCGGGCAGGCGGCGATGGCCGTACAGGTGGCGCCGCTGCTGCCGGCGTTCCGCGACGCGGCGCCCAATAAGGACGACATCGACATGTTCCCGTTCCCGAGCGCCGACGCCGCCGAGCAGGTATACACGTGGAGCGGGGCAAACGTGGGCATCGGCGTGCACGCCAAGAGCAAAAACAAGGACGCCGCACTCAAGTTCGTCGAATTCCTCGGCAAGCAGGAAAACATCAACACCTGGTGCGAGGTGGTCGCCGCGATCCCGCTCAAGCGCGACGCCAGTTCCAAGATCGATCCCGCGCTGGTGTCCTTCCTGCCGCTGATCGACGCCGGTCGGGTCGCGCCGGTCGGGCAGCGCTGGCCCAACGCGGAGGTACAGCCGACGCACTTCACGGTGATCCAGGACCTGCTCGCCAAGAAGATCACGATCGATGACGGGCTCAAGAAGATGGACGAGGTGTACCGCAAGAGCTCATGAGCACACAGGTACTGGAAGCCAGCCCGACCGCACCGCCGGAGCGACCGGCCCGGCGGCGGCCGCGCAACCGGCTCGGCCCGCCCTGGCTGTTCGTGGCGCCCGCGCTGCTCTGCTACGGCGCCATCGTGCTGTACCCGAGCGCGTCCGGAGTGCTCTACGCGTTCACCGACTGGAGCGGGCTGGGCGACTGGTCCTTCGTCGGGCTGCGCAATTTCGACAGCCTGCTGCACGACGATCGGGCGCTCGGCGCGCTGCGCAACACCTTGTTGCTCACCGTCGCGATTGTGGTGGTGCAGAACGGCATCGGGCTGCTGCTGGCGCTCGGCGTGCACGCCCGCATCAAGAGCCGGATGCTGCTGCGCGCGGTCTTCTTCGCGCCGGTCGTGGTCAGCCCGGTCATGGTGGCGTTCCTGTGGAAGTACGTCTACAACCCCGCGCCGAACGCCGGCCTCAACGGGGTGCTCGGCGCGGTCGGGCTCGGGTCGCTGCGGCAGGACTGGCTCGGCGACCCGTCGCTGGCGCTGTGGTCGGTCGCGGCGATGGTGGTGTGGCAGCACGCCGGGTACTCGATGGTGATCTTCCTGGCGGGCCTGGAGGGCATCAGCAAGGACGTGCGCGAGGCGGCCACCATCGACGGTGCCGGGCCGGTCAAGCGGTTCCGGTACGTCACCTGGCCGCTGCTCGCACCCGCCACCACCATCAACGTGATGCTCTCCACGATCGGCGGTCTGAAGATCTTCGACCAGGTGTTCGCGGCCACCAGCGGCGGCCCCGGGTACGCCACCGAGACACTGTCCACAGTGCTCTACAAGGAGGCGTTCGTCTTCGGGCGGTACGGGTACAGCACCGCCGTGGCGCTCGTGCTGGCGCTCTTCGTGGCGGCCGTGTCGCTCGTCCAGATCCGCTACCTGCGCGCCCGGGAGGACCAGACGTGAACAGGTATCGCCCGCGCACGCTCGCGCTGGAGCTGTTGATGGTCGCGGCCGGCGTGGCGTTCCTGTTCCCGGTGTACGCGCTGATCGTGCTGTCGCTGAAGGATGCCGGCCAGATCGCCAGTTCGCCGCTCGGCCTGCCCAAGCCGCCCACTGTCGACAACTACACGGAAGCGTGGTCGACGGCCTCGCTCGGGTCGGCGCTGCTGAGCAGCACGCTCATCACGGTGGTGAGCCTGGTGCTGCTCATCGCGATCGGCTCGTGTGGCGCGTACTTCCTGGCCCGCCGGGCCACCCGCCTGGGATACGGGCTCTACATCCTGTTTCTGCTCGGCATCGTGCTGCCGTTTCAGCTCGGGATGATCCCGCTGTACAACCTCTTCTCCAAGTTGGAGCTGATCGGCACCTACCAGTCGCTGATCCTGTTCTACACCGGCATCCAGCTGCCGTTCACTATCTTCCTCTACACCGGTTTCATCCGGGCGCTGCCCGCCGACTACGCCACCGCGGCGCTCGTCGACGGCGCGTCGCACTTCCAGGCGTACACCCGGATCGTGTTCCCGCTGCTGCGCCCCATCACCGGCACCGTGTTGATCCTCAACGCGGTCTTCATCTGGAACGACTTCTTCACCCCGCTGCTGTACCTCGGCGGCTCCGCCCACGAGACGATCCCGGTGCGCATCTTCGCGTTCGTCGGGCAGTACGTGTCGGACTACGGGCTGGTCTTCGCCGGCCTGGTGCTCGGGGCGATCCCGATCCTGCTGGTGTTCCTGCTGTTGCAGCGGTACGTCATCAAGGGCTTCGCGAGCGGGCTCAAAGGGTGAGCCTGCCGCTCCGGCTCGCCGCCGTGTTGCGCGAGCCGCCGCGCGAGTTCTCGCCGGTCGCGATCTGGTGGTGGAGCGGCGCCAAGCTCGACCGGCGTCGGCTGCGTTGGCAGCTCGAGCAGTTCGTGGCCGGCGGCGTGCACAACCTCGTCGTACTCAACCTGGCCCCGACCGGCCCGATGTTCGGTTGCGACGCCGACGATCCGCCGTTCTTCTCGGACGAGTGGTGGGCCTTGCTAGACGGCGTGTGCGACGACGCCGCCAGTCTCGGCGCCCGGCTGTGGTTCTACGACCAGCTCGGCTTCTCCGGCGCCGACATCCAGGCGCGCCTCGTCGAGCGGCACCCCGAGTACGCCGGCCAGTGGCTGGCGCCGGACGGATCGGTGTACACGCGCGGCTTCGACTACCTGTCCACGGTGGCCTGCGCCGCCCTGATCGACCAGGTGCACGGCGAGTTCGCCCGCCGCCTCGGCCACCACCTCGGCGGCGTCATCGCCGGCTCGTTCCAGGACGAGCTGCCCGCGCTGCCGACGTGGTCGGCGACGTTCGCGTCGGAGTTCGCCTCCCGCCGCGGCTACGAGCTGGACCCTGCTCTACTGTGGATCGACTCTGACGTTACCGTCCGGCGCGACTACCAGCTCACCCGAGCGGAGCTCGCCGAGGAGGCGTTCTTCCGGCCACTCGCCGACTGGCATGCCCGGCACGGCCTGCTCGCCGGGTGCGACCAGCAAGACCCGGCCCGCGCCGGCGATACCGTCGCGGGCGTGCGCCTCTACGCCGACTATCCACGCACGCACCGGTGGTTCGGCGCACCCGGCTCCGACCATCACGGCGACGCGCGCGTCCACTCGTCACTGTCCCATCTGTACGGACGGCCGCGTACGTGGATCGAGGCGTTCCACTCCAGCGGCTGGGGCGGCACACTCGAAGAGACGCTCGACTGGCTGCTGCCGTGGCTGCGCGCCGGCGCTACCCTCTACAACCCGCACGCCGTCTACTACACGACGAAGGCCGGCTGGTGGGAGTGGGCGCCGCCGTCCACCGACTGGCGCCAGCCGTACTGGCGCCACCACCGCCTCTTCGCCGACACCGTCACCCGCCTGTGCGCCGCACTCTCCCTCGGCAGGCACGCGTGCGACATCGCGGTACTGCTGCCCACCGCCACCGCGCAGGCTGGCACCCGCCTCGACGGCGACGTGAGCCCCGACGCCCTGCGCGCCGAGCGGGTCTACCGTGACCTGGTCGGCGACATGACCTGGTTCCACACTGTGCCCGGCGCGCTCGACCACCTGTGCCGCGAAGCCGACGTCATCGACGACGACTCTCTGGCCCGCGCCGAGGTGTCCGGCGGTCGCCTGCGCGTAGCCGACGAGGCGTACCACGCCGTGATCCTGCCCGCGTGCACGGTGCTCGACGAGCGGGTCGCGTCACGCCTGGACGAGTTCGTGACGGCCGGCGGCACGCTCATCGCGGTCGAAGCCCTCCCCACCACCAGCGTGATCGAGGCGTCCTTCACGTCGCTAGAGCAGCTTGAAGGACGCCCTGATCACGCTGTGGGGGTGGCGGGGCTGCTCGCGCATTTCGCGGCAGGGAGGGCACATCTGGTCGCCTCCGCGGCCGCCGTCGACCCCCTGCTACCCGCACCGCCGGTGGAGGCGCCGGTACCGTCGCTGGTGCGCGACGTCGACGGCACGCGCGTCGTGTTCCTCACCGCGGCCGCGAGCCGGGCGAGCGACGTGTCCGTGGCCCGCCCCGACGAGCGCGGCATCTCGCTGGGCTGGCTCGATGCCCGCTACGACTTCGACCCGGCCCGCTATCACGAGAGCATGACCGTGCGGGTGCGAGACGTGCCGCCACACGCGGTGCTGATCGACCCCTTCACCGGCGATGCGCGGGCCCTGCCGTGCACAGTCGCCGACGACACGGTCGAGGTACGCGTGCCCTTCGACCACGGCCCGGCAGCTCTGCTCGCCTTCCCGCCATCGCCGTACCCACCGGCCGCGCTTTACACTGGTGGCCCGGTGCGGCAGTTCGAACTCGGTCCCCTATGGACATCCTCGCTCGTGCCCACAATGGACGATACCTGGCGCGACTTTGGCACGTCCGGGACGGTGGAACGGTGGACGGTGCGGCATCGGCTCGACGGCGATACCGAGTGGACCGAGGCGCACGCCACGTTCGGCCCGCACGCGCTGCGCGACGAGGAGCCGCTCGTCTACTCCACGTCGCGCGGCATCTACAAGGACCCGATCCACCGCGACGTGCTCGGTCCGAAGGGACACGTGCCGGAGGAGTTCCTGGCGCTCGGACCGGCGCGGGCGGGCGACCCGGTGCGGGTTCGCTGCGACCTGATCCTCGCCGAACCCGTCGACGGCTGGCTCGCGGTCGGCGCGGCGGCCGCCAAATCCGGCACCCTCGGCGGGGCGGCGCTCGCGTTCGACGACCGCGGATACCTTGGTCTGGCGCCGGTGCGGCTCGCGCCCGGGCGGCACGCGGTGGCGCTCGACCTGACCGCTGACGAAGACGTCGACCTGCGCGCGTCCATCGCCGTCGTACGCGACGCCAAAGCATTCGGACGTCCAGAGTGGATATACGCGAGCGGCACGCCGCGACCGGGATCGGCGGTGACCTTGCGGACGGCGGTGACCGGGGAAGCGGGCCGGCTCCAGGTGGCGGCGCGGGAGGCCTGCGTGATCCGCCTCAACGGTGTGGAGGTGGGCCGGCAGGGCGGCTTCGAGCCGTACGCCGAGCAGGCCACTCCCCGGGTACGCCGCTACGACCTGAGCCGGTCACTGCGTCCCGGCCACAACGAGTTGTCCGTCGAGTTCGTCGAGGAGACGAACGCGGGCGCGGTACTGGTCGACGGGCTCGCGGTCTCCGGGCGCGATTGGACCGCGGAGCGCGACGGTGAGCGCGTCGAGACGCTGGTGCGCCGCCGGCAGTACGGCGACCCCGCGGCCCTGCACCTGTGGCGCCGGCCGCACCCGCTGCCCGAGACCGCGTGGCTGGACGCGGTCGCCGCCGGTGACGTGGTCGTGCCGACCGTGCTCGCCGCGCCGGCCGGTGCGGTGCAGTGGTTCTCGTTCCCGATCCCTCCGGGTGCCACGGCCATGCGTCTCGGCGTACACGGAGAGGCGGAGGTCTCGGTCGACGGCGCTGAGGTGGCGCGCGGCGCCGGAGCGCTGGCCGTCGACCTCGGCGCCGCGCCGTCCGGACCGCGCACCTGCGAGGTCCGCGTGCAGACCACGCCCGGGTTCTCGCACGGGGCGGCGCTCACGGGGCCGGTGGTGTTCGACGTGGGCGACGGGACCATCGGGCTCGGCGACTGGGAGGAGCATGGTCTGGCAGGCTACAGCGGCGGGGTGCGGTACCGGCAACGGTTCACAGTGGATGCCGCCGGGCCGGCCACTGTGGACCTGGGGCGGGTGCGGGGCACGGCCGAGGTGACTCTCAACGGAGAGTCGCTGGGGGCGCGCTTCTGCGGGCCGCACCGGTTCGCCGGCGCGCTGCGGGCCGGCGACAACGAGCTCGAGGTCATCGTCTACGGCACCCTCGCCCCGTACCTCGACGAGGTCAGCCCGACCCACTTCGTCTATCCGGGCCAACGCCAAACCGGCCTCTTCGGCCCCGTAACCCTGACCCACTAGAGTGTGGAGCGGGCCAGCTTGTCGACGCGGCGCAGGGCGTCCGGGATGCGATGCGTGCCGGCCATCGCCGCCACCATCGCCGCCGCTTCGTCGAGCGGCAGGCCGGTGGCCGTGACATAAAGCGGCCGGGTGCCGCCGCGCCGCACCGCGACCGCGTGCGTCGCGCTGTGAAACGCGGTCTTCGCCACACCCACCACCGGAACGCCGATCTCGCGGTGCAGGTGCGCGCCCAGGCCGCGGCGGCCGTCCGGATCAAGGTCGACGTAACCGTCGATGACGACCAAGTCGACGGCGCCGGCCTGCGCGAACACGGCGCGCAGCGCGGGCAGCTCGCGCAGGAAGAAGGCGCCGGGTTGGTACGGCGGGACGTCCGGCAGATGCGCGGTGAACTCGTCCACAATGGAGGAGAACGCCGGGTCGGCGGCGACGATCATCGCGGCGTCCGCGCCACCGGCGGCCGGATAGTGTACGTCGACCGCGGCGTACCGTGCGGCCACGCTAGAGGATCCGGGTAGCGTGTTCGGCCTCGGCGCGGGCCGCTACGGTCGCCGGGTCGAGGTGCGCGCACACCACTACCGAGGCGCCGGCGGCGAGCGGAGCGAGCAGCCACTTGACGGGGTGCTCGTGC
This sequence comes from Micromonospora sp. CPCC 205371, assembly GCF_026130045.1. GTDB lineage: Bacteria > Actinomycetota > Actinomycetes > Mycobacteriales > Micromonosporaceae > Phytohabitans. Next base: position 5,382 of record NZ_JAIBNX010000208.1, on the reverse strand, counting down.
TCGGCGGCGTCGACCAGTAGTCGGTCGCCCGCCCGCAGGTTGTAGATCTCCGCGAGCTCCTGAGCCACCCGGCCCCACTCGCGGTAGCTGGTGCCGTCGACGGTCGCCGCGTCGCCGTGCCCGATCGGCGCGTACCCGGCCGGCGCCTCCGGATAACGCCCCACGTCGGCGAGGAAGTTCCGGTAGCCGGCGGGCGGCTCGCGGTCGGCGGCGAGCCCCGCGACGAAACGGTGCGGCGCGTCCGGCACGTCGTCCAGCCAGCTGTCCACGCGATCGGGCGCGACGAAACTGACGTCGATCGGCTCATCCGTCCCGGGCCCCGATACCGGCAGGCCGGCCGTTGCCCACAGCCGGAACGACACCGACACCCCAGCCGACCACGCGCCCAGGAGCACGGCGGCGGTCTGCCAGTGCGGTGGCAGCAGCACCGCGGCCCGGCTGCCCGTGCCCAGCCCGCAGCCCTCGTGCAGCATCCTGGCGCTGCGCGCCGCCCAGCCGGCCAGCGCGGTCGCCGACAACTCGACCCGCTCTCCGGTCGCGTCGTCGCAGTACGTGAGCAGCGGCGCGTCGACTGCGCCCACGGCTGTGCCTGTGAGCAAGGCGGGTGCGGCATTCTCCATGAGTCCGGAATCCTAACCGGTCCATCGCAGACGCATCCGACTCTGCGCGCTGGCGGCGATCGACGGAGAGAAGCTTTACGTCGTCCCGGCGCCGCGCCGTTGCCGCGATACCCGTGACGTTCGGCCTCCGCAAAGCGCGGATACCGCAAACCCCGGGAAATTGTCGGCTTCGCCGCCGCAAGGCAGGCGGAGCCGACGGGCCCGGCGGCTCTGACGACGGCGGAGGTCCGCGCGGAGAGCGGCGACGGCGGCGCGGTCCGGACGCGGGCTGCGGCCGCTGAGACGGAGGGGAAGGGCGGGTCAGGCTGCGTCGATCAAGGTCTTTCGCATGGATCAAGGGCGAACGCACGTGGAAATGAGATCGAACCACGTGCATTCGCCCTTGATCGGCGGGGAGAGGGGGGAGGGGGGTTAGGTGGCGGGGGTCGATTCGGATTGTGCTGTTGTCTGTCGGAGGTGGGCTGCCACGATGGACGTCCAGAGCCAGATCAGTGCGCCACCGGCGAACATGAAGCGGTAGTCCTCCAAGGGGAAGCTCACCATCGTCAGGGCGGTACCCACGACGGCCGTCGCCACCGAGTACGCCGCCCAACCGCGCTCGCCCCGGCCGGTGAAGCGGCGCGCGAACACGAAGCACGCGGCGATCAGCGCGAGGCTGGCGACGGCCGGCGCGATGCCGTGGAGGGCGCCGTGCCAGCTCAGCTTCTCCGGTGCGGCATCGGGTGTCCCCACCGGGTATCCGAACGCTGGGTCGGCCACGAACACGCCGCCCCACACCAGGGCCACACCGTAGGTGCCGATCAGGATCGGTCCCCAGGTGCCGGCCCGCTGGCCGCGCAGGGCCCGGCGCAGCCCGAACGCCGAGGCGAACGCCAGCACGCCCGCGACCACGAAGTTGGTGATCTGGATCCAGCCGAGGTCGCCGAGGCTGAGCAGGCTGAGCGGGTGTTTCTTGGGATCGAAGCCGGCACGCGTGAACTCCTGGATCAGCACCACCGCGACGAACAGCGGTGCGGCGAGCACGCCACAGGTCAGCAGCGTGCGGGTGGTAACGGCGAGGGAGGGAGCGCCGGTGGAGGTCGTCGAGGTCATGAGGGTGTCCTTTCAGGAGGAGACGGTGTCGTTAGGAAGAGAGAGCGGCGGCCACGGGAGCGGCCGGGCGGATGTTGTGGCCCGATCGAAAGACGTTCTCGGGGTCGTAGGCGGCCTTCGCCTCGCGCAGGCGCCGGTGGTTCTCGGTCGTGTAAGCGGTGGCGGTGCGGGTGGGGTCGGCGAGGAAGTTGAGGAACGTGGCGCCCATGCCGTGCGGGCGCAGCGCCGCGGCGAGCTCCGGCGCCACCGCGTCGACGATCACGGAGAATTCCGCCTCGCGGTGACCCGCCGGCCCGGCCTCGGGTCCGGGCTTGGCCATCGCGCCGCCCCAGTGCCGGATCTCCACAGTGGATATTGGCGAGTCGGGTGCGGCGTGCGCGCCGGCGAGGGCTTCGAGGGCCGCGTCGGGCAGCGTGCGGAACATGTCCAGGTACCGGGCGGGGGTGCCACCCATGGCGGCGTCCGCGTACCGCACCAGGCGCATCTCGTCGACCAGCGCCGGCCCGGCAACCGACCACAGTGGAGCGAGCAGGCAGCGTCCGCGGTCGGGATCGCCCGCGTACATGGCCTTTATCATCAGTACACGCCTGCCGCGCACCGCCGCGGGAACGTCGTCGGTGTCCGGCATCCGGCGCAGCAGCGCGGCCGTGCTCAGCTCATCGGGCGCGGTGGCGGCCCAGTCGCGGTACCACGCGAGGGTCTCGGCGGCCCGATCGGCTGGGAAGTAGGCGAAGCCGGCGAGCACCCGGTCCACGGGGTACAGGCGGAACTCCAGCGACGTGACGATGCCGAAGTTTCCGCCGCCGCCGCGCAGCGCCCAGAACAGCTCGGGGTCGCGGTCCGCGCTCACCGTGCGAGTGCGGCCGTCGGCGGTCACCACGTCGGCGCGCACCACGCTGTCGGCCGCGAAGCCGTACCGGCGCGCCAGCCAACCCAGGCCGCCTCCCAGCGTGTACCCGGTCACGCCAACCGACGGCGACGAGCCGGACAGCGGCGCGAGCCCGAACGGCGCGGCCGCTTCCAGGACGGCGCCCCAGCGCGCGCCGGGACCGACCCGCGCGATCCGCCGGTCCGGGTCGACGAGCACCGACGCCAGGTCGGAGGTCTTGAGCAGCAGCGCGCCGTCGGCCGCCACGTGCGTGCCGTGGCCGGTGGCCTGCACGGCGAGCGGCAGGTCGTGCCGGCGGGCCGCGACCACCGCGGCGCGGACGTCGGCGGGACCGCACGCTTCGACGACGACGGCGGGCTTCGGGTCGATCGTCGGGTACAGCGGCTGGCGGTGCGTGTCGTAGCCGGGTTCGCCGGGCAGGTGCACCGGTCCGGCGAACCCGTTGCGGATGGCGTCCTGGTTCATTGCGGTCCCTCTCGATCGGCTGTCTCGGTGGGCGGGACGGGCGGGGGACCGCGGCCTCGCCGGCCCCCGCTCAGGTTTTTTCGGCGAGGCCGCCGATGAGTTCCTTCTGAACCAGGCGTCTGACCGTCAGAGATCACAGCGAACGGAGGCCGACGTGTCCGGACCACAAGAGCGACCCCCGCCGGTCTTCGCGATCGGGCCTGTTGTGGACAGAGCGGACATACCGGGCCTGTGCGCGCGGTTGGCGGGGGACGCGGGGGGGGCGCGGGCCGCGGGGGGGGGCTCGTGGGGGCGGGGGGGGGGCGCCG
>NZ_JAIBNX010000208.1:0-1998 GCF_026130045.1 Micromonospora sp. CPCC 205371 | reverse complement strand
CGCGGGCTGGGGTCCGCGGGGGGCCCCCAGGGCCGCTTCGGCTGTGCCCTGCGACGGCGGTGCGGTCACCGCGCCGGACGGCGTGACGATCGAGGCCCTCGCACGGCTCCGGCTGACCGCCCGCCGGCTCGGCTGCGACCTGCGCGTGCTGCGCGCTCATCGCCGCCTGGCGGAGCTGGTGGCGCTGACGGGCCTGAGCGACGTGCTCGGCCCCTGATCCTGGAAACCTAGTCGAGGCTTGCGGGGAGGCCGAACAGCGGGAACAGGTGCTCGGTGTCGAGGAACGAGTTGAGACCGTGGATGCGCCCGTCGGAGATCTCCAGCAAGATCAGCGCCCACGGCTCGTGCCGCCCGCCCGGGCCGCTCGGCCGGTACTGGCCGAACGCCGGCAGGCCGCTCGCCGAGGTCGGGATCAAGCGGGAGCCGCGGCAACCGCTGCCGGTGCCGAGCATCCAGTGGCGGATGTCGGCGTGGCCGCGGAACCAGAGCGACAGCGGCGGCATGGACAGCGTCGCGTCTTCGTGCAGGAGAGCGGTCAGCGAATCCATGTCGTATCGCTCGAACGCCTCGACGTAGCGCGCCAGCAGTTTGGCCTGCTCCTCGTCCATCGGCTTGAGCGTGTCGCTGGCGACGTCGGTGGTGGAGATCGTGGCGCGGGCCCGCTGGAGCGCGCTGTTGACCGAGGGCACGCTGGTCTCGAGCAGCTCGGCGACCTCGTTGGCCGACCAGGCGAGCACCTCGCGCAGGATCAGCACGGCGCGCTGCCGCGGCGGCAGGTGCTGCATCGCGGCCACGAACGCGAGGCGGATGGACTCGCGGGCGACGGCTAGCTCGGCGGGGTCGGCGGAATCGGGCAGCATGCGGGTGTCGGGCGCCGGGCCGACCCAGACCGTCTCGGCGAGCGGCGGGTCGGGCAGGGAGCCCTGCGAGCCGGCCGGACCCATGTCCATCGGCCGGGCGCGGCGCTGGGCGCTGCCGAGCATGTCGAGGCAGACGTTGGTCGCGATCCGGTACAGCCAGGAGCGCAGCGCCGCGCGGCCCTCGAACTTGTCGAGGCTCTTCCAGGCCCGGACAAGGGTCTCCTGGGCGGCGTCTTCGGCCTCGAAGGCCGAGCCGAGCATCCGGTAGCAGTAGGCGGTCAGCTCCCGCCGATACTCCTCCAGAACACGCTCCGAGCCGACGCCACTCTTCACCTGCTGCGTCACGGTCGCCCCCTTTCGACCCGGCCAACGTATACCACCCCACCGACATTCGGCCTTTTCAGGAGCGTGCAGGGCTGTTACTTTCCGGTACACGCTGGTCTGTTCGGTCGAGTCGCATACGTCCATACGTACCGGGGTGGCTCGGCCATCAGTTTGGGGAGGGACAGATGGCTCGAATTACAAGAACTACGAGATTTGCCGTCATCGCGGGCGCGGCCATCCTGGTGGCGGCGGCCGGTCCGGCCGCGACGGCCGTGGCCGCTCCGGCGGGCGGCACGATCCTCGCCGCGCCGGGCGCCGACGTGGTGCCGGGCAGCTACGTCGTGGTGCTGAAGGACGGCAGCACGGCGGTGCCCGCGCAGGCGAAGGCGCTCGCGGGCAAGCACAGGGCGACGGTACGGAAGACGTTCTCGCACGCGTTGCGTGGTTTCTCGGCGACCATGTCCGAGGCGCAGGCGAAGGCGCTCGCCGGCGATCCGGCCGTCAAGTTCGTGCAGCCCAACGTCATCCACCGCGTGAGCGCCACGCAGACGAACCCGCCGTCGTACGGGCTGGACCGCATCGACCAGCGGAACCGGCCCGTGAACGCGGCATACACCTACAACACGACCGCCTCGAACGTGCACGCGTACATCGTCGACACCGGCATCCGCACCAGTCACAACGACTTCGGCGGCCGGGCCACGAGCGGGTTCGACGCCATCGACGGCGGCGGCGCCGCCGACTGGCATGGCCACGGCCCGCACGTCGCCGGGACCGTCGCGGGGGGCGCGGACGGGGGGGGGGAGGGCGTGGC
>NZ_JAIBNX010000207.1 GCF_026130045.1 Micromonospora sp. CPCC 205371 | reverse complement strand
GCGGACGGCGCGGACGGCGCGGACGGCGCGGACGGCGCGGACGGCGCGGACGGCGCGGAGGGCGCGCGTGGCGGACGGCGCGCGGGGTGTGCGCGGGTGCGGCGCGCCGTGGGCTGGGGGAGGGGCGTGGGGAGGGTTAGGCGCCGGTGCGGTGGGATTTGGGGGAGGCTATGTGGAGGTCGGCGTTGATTTGGGCGACCGTGCTCAATAGGTGCGGGAGAAGGTCGCGGCGGATGGATTCGACCGAGTTGCGGCTGGCGTGGACGGAGATGTTGGCGGCCGCCACGACGGCGCCCGTGCGGTCGCGGATCGGTGCGGCTACCGAGCGCAGCCCCTCTTCCAGCTCCTGGTCGACGATCGCGTATCCCTGCGCCCGCACCCGCCGCAGCTCGGCCCGCAAGCCGTCAGCCGTGGTGATCGTGCGCGCGGTCAGCCGGTTGAGTTTTGCCCTGCTCAGGTATGAGTCCATCTGCTCGTCGGTGAGGTGGGCCAACAGTACGCGCCCCATCGATGTGGCGTGTGCCGGAAAGCGGGTGCCCACGTTGATCGCCACGGTCATGATGCGCGAGGTGGGCACGCGGGCCACATACACCACGTCGTCGCCGTCGAGCACGCACACGGACGACGACTCGCGCACCTGTGCCACCAGCCGCTCCAGATGCGGTTCGGCGACCTCGGGCAGCGAGATGCTCGACAGGTACGCGTAGCCGAGCTCCAACACGCGCGGGGTCAGGCTGAAAAGCCGCCCGTCTGTGCGCACGTATCCCAGGTCGGTGAGGGTGAGCAGGAAGCGCCGTGCGGCGGCCCGGGTCAGGTCGCAGATGCGCGCCACCTCGCTGAGCGTCAGCTCAGGGTGGTTGGCGTCGAACGCGCGGATGACCGCGAGCCCTCGCTCCAGCGACTGTACAAAGTGAGCCTCGCGCCCCAGCTCGGTCATCATTCCCCCTCGGCCAGCACCCGCTGCGCGATCGCCAATGCGCTGTTCGCCGCCGGCACACCAGCGTAGATGGCCGTGTGTAGGAGCACTTCGCCGATCTCGTCAGCCGTCAGGCCGTTTCGGCGCGCCGCCCGCACGTGCATGGCTAGCTCTTCGTCGCAGCGCAGCGCGGCCAGCACGGCGAGGGTGATGCAACTGCGGGTGCGCCGGTCGAGGCCGTCGCGGCCCCAGACGGCGCCCCAGGCGTACCGGGTGATGAGGTCCTGGAACGGTGCGGTCAGCTCGGTGGTGTTGGCGATGGCCCGGTCGACATGCGCGTCGCCGAGTACCGCACGCCGCACCGCCATGCCCTCGTCGTATACCGGGTCAGCCATCGAGATGCTCCATGATCAGTGCGGTGACCGTGTCGGCCTGCTCAAGGTTGGCGAGGTGCGCGGCGTGGGGCACGATCGCCATCCGGGCGCCGGGGATGGCGGCGGCGATGCTGGCGCCGTGTGCGGGCGGGGTGGCGGGATCGTCGGCGCCGGCGATCACCAGGGTGGACGCGCGCACGGTGGGCAGGATGCCCGTGAGGTCCATGCGTTCGAGGACGGCGCAGCAGCCCGCGTATCCCTCGGCCGGGGTCGCGGCGATCATTTCGCGCAGGTCGGCGAACAGCGATGGGTTGCGAGCCGCGTACTCCGGCGTGAGCCACCGCGCCACGACCGCGTCCGCCAGAGCGGCGGTGCCCTGCTCGCGTACCGTGCGTGCCCGGTCAGCCCACATCTCGGGCGGGCCGAGCCGCGCCGACGTGCAGCACAGCACCAGGCGGTCGATCCGGTCGGGGGCGTACGCGGCGAGCCACATGCCCACCATGCCGCCGAGCGAGACGCCGCAGAAATGCGCCTTGGACACGCCGAGGCGGTCGAGCAGCGCGACCACGTCGTGGCCGAGGTCGGCGATCGTGTACGGCCCCGGCGGCACCGGCGACTCACCGTGCCCGCGCAGGTCGAAGCGCACGACCCGGAAGCGGGAACTGAGCCGCGCGGCCTGCGCGTCCCAGATCCGGAGCGTGCTTCCCAGTGAGCCGCCGAGCAGGAGCACCGGTGCCTCGGAAGGCCCCTCGATGACGTGGTGGACGGCGACAGCGTTCACAGCGTCTCCCGGGACGAGTGGTGGTGGAGGGCGGCGTCTACAAGGGACCCAGCATGGCCTGTGTAGGTCGTCGGGTCCAGGAGGGACGGGTCTACCTCCGGAAAGGCGCCAGCCAGGGACTGGCCTGCGGCCAGAGCGGAGCGGACCTTGTCGTGCGCCGCGTCCACTCCCAGGGACGGTGACAAAGCCGCGGCTACGCGTTCGGCCATCAAGGCGTCGCCGGCGAGGGACAGGTTGGCGCGCATGCGACCCGCGTCGACGTGCAGGTTGGTGAGGCATTCGCGCAGCCAGTACGCCGCTGACCCGGTGCTCAGCAGCAGTGTGCGGAGCGGACGCCACTCGGCGTGCCAGCCGCCCGCCGCGCGCTGGTGTTCCTGGGCCATCGTGCCAAGCAGCGTGGCGACCAGGCCGGGTGCCTGCGCGGCGCACGCGCTGGCCGATACGGCGGCGACCGGGTTGCGCTTGTGCGGCATCGCGGACGAGCCACCCGGCCGACCCTCGCTGACCTCGCCGACCTCGGTCTGCGCGTACAGGACGATGTCTCGGGCAGCCTTGCCGACCACACCGGCGGCGGTGCCCAGCGCCCCCGCCAGGTCGGCGACGCGGGTGCGGTCGGTGTGCCACGGCAGCAGCGGCTCGGTGAGTCCCAACTCAGCGGAGAATCTGCCCACAGTGGACGGTGCGAGCGCGGCAAGAGTGCCGGCGGCGCCGCCGAGCTGGGCGGCCAGTCGATGTGTGCGTACCTGGGCGAGCCGGTCGGTCGCCTGGTCGAGTGCGGTGAGCCAGCCCGCCGCCACCAGGCCGAACGTCGTGGGCAGCGCCTGCTGGAGCAGCGTGCGTGCGGGCACAGGCGTGTCGCGGTGCGCCTCGGCGAGCCGGGCCGCTGCCTCGGTGGCTCCTGCCAGGTCGTCGAGGAGCGGGCCGAGCGCCCGGTGCGCGACCAGCATCGCGGCCGAGTCGAGGATGTCCTGGCTCGTCGCTCCCTTGTGGACGTATGCGGCGGCCGCCGGCGTGACGGCGGCGCGCAGTGCGCGTACCAAGGGAATCACCGGATTGCCGGCACCCGCCGCCGCGGCGCCGAGCTCGGCGATGTCGAACCTTTCGGCGCGGCACGCGCCGGAGATCTCCCCAGCGATGTCGGCCGGGGCGTCGCTGGCCCGCGCCAGCGCGGCCTCGACGTCGAGCATCGCCTGAAGCCAGGCCGCGTCGGCGACCTCGTCGCGGACCGCACCGGCCGCGAGCACCCCGCCGAACAGCTCAGACATCGAAGAAGACGGTCTCTTGCTCGCCCTGGAGGCGGATGTCGAAGCGGTACCCCTCGTCGTCGCGCGCGGCCAGCAGGGTCGCGCGGCGGTCGGGGGGCACCGTGAGCAGCACCGGGTCGGCGGCGTTCGCGTCGGGCTCGTCGGCGAAGTAGATGCGCGTGACGACCCGGTGCAGGAGGCCGCGGGCCAGCACCGACACGTCGATGTGCGGCGCCTGCGGCGCTCCGCCTGGCCCGGGAACAGGCCCCGGCTTGAGCGTGCGGATCGCATACCGGCCGGTGTCGTCGGTGGGGCACCGGCCAAAACCCCGAAACCCGGAAACCGCGCCGCGCGGGTCGTCGGGGTGGTCGAAGCGCCCCTGCGGATCGGCCTGCCAGGTTTCGACCAGAGCATCGGGTACCGGGTCACCCGCGCCATCGGTCACGATGCCGCGCACCCAGAACCCGCCCGGATCGGCGTCGAGCACCACGAACGGCCCGTCAGGCCACGGCAGGCCAATCGACAGGAACGGTCCTACGGTCTGCGACGGCGTCTCGCTCATGTGAGTGACTCCATCGGGGTCTGCTCGCGTCCCCTGAGCACGATGTCGAACTCGAACGCCAGCGCCCACGCCTCGACAGTGTTGGTCAGGTCGAAGCGGGAGATCAGCCGCGACCGGGCCGCCTCCGGCACCGAGTTGTAGACCGGGTCGTACGCGAAGAGCGGGTCGTCTGGGAAGTACATCTGCGTGACGAGGCGCTGCGTGAACGCCCGGCCGAACAGCGAGAAGTGGATGTGCGCCGGCCGCCAGGCGTTGTAGTGGTTCCCCCACGGGTACGCGCCGGGCTTGATGGTGACGAACCGGTACCGCCCCGTCGAGTCGGTGAGCGCGCGGCCCACGCCTGTGAAGTACGGGTCGAGCGGGGTGTCGTGCTGGTCCCACTTGTGCAGGTACCGCCCGCCGGCGTTCGCCTGCCACAGCTCGACGAGCGTGTCCGGCACCGGACGGCCGTCGCTGTCGCGCACCTGGCCGTGCACGATGATGCGCTGCCCGGTGGCCTCGCCGTCGGGGTGCTTGGTCAGGTCGGCGTCGGCGGCGGTGACCCGGCCCGCGCCGAGCAGCGGCCCGGTGATCTCGGTGAGCGTGTGCGGCAGCAGGATGGGCGCCTGGCTGGGCGCGCGGAGCACGGTCGACTTGTATCCGGGCGAGAGCAACGGCGGGTGCGTCGCGCCGTCGTCACGCTGGTAGCCGGGCAGCTTTAGTCGGGTGTCACCACTCATCGCGCCTCCTCGGGTCCAGCTTGCCGGTTCAGCTCGCGCAGTGCGGCCAACTCGGCCGCTGTTGGCGCGGGCGTCGTGCCAAGGGTGCCAGCTATGGCGAGCGGCCAGCCGGTCGCGGCGCTCGCCTGGGCCGGGTCGACGCCCGGATGCACCTGGGTGAGGGTCAGCTCGGCGGTCTCCGGGTCGGGCTCCAGGATGCCCAGGTCGGTGATGACGAGTGCGGGCCCGCGGCCGGTCAGACCGAGCCGGGCCCGGTCCCCTGGGCCCGAGCCGTACCCGACCGAGGTGACGAAGTCGACCCGCTCGACGAACGCGCGCGGGCTCTGCTTGACGATCACGATCACCTCGCGGCAGGACGCGGCGATCTCGGGGGCTCCGCCGGCGCCGGGGAGCCGCACCCGGGGGGATCGGTAGTCGTCGCCGATGACCGTGGTGTTGATGTTGCCGTACCGGTCGATCTGCGCCGCTCCCAGGAAGCCGACGTCGATCCGGCCGGGCTGGAGCCAGTAGTTGAAGATCTCCGGCACCGAGACGACGGTGTCGGCGGTCTCGGCCAGTACGCCATCGCCGATGGAGAGAGGGAGCGTGCCCGGCTTTGCGCCGATCGTGCCGGACTCGTAGATCAGTACCAGGTCAGGCGCGTGCGTGCGGCGCGCGAGGTTTGCGGCGGTGCTCGGCCTGCCGATGCCGACGAAGCAGCGCGCGCCGTCGCGCAGCGCCCGCGCGGCGGCGATGGTCATCATCTCGTCGGCGCTCCAGCTCACGCGCGGACCTCGGGCATGACCGTGCCGGCGAGCCAGGCGTTGAACGCGTCGCGGTCGCGGCTGATCGCGTCCCAAGCCTGGTAGTAGTCGTTGTCGCGTTCGCTGTAGCCCATGGCGTACGACGGGTGGGCGCCGCCGGGCACCTCAGCCACATAGGTGATCGCCCAGTGCGGCAGGATCATCGCGCCCGGCCGCGGGTCGAGATGGTCGACGACCTCCTCGACCGTGACCAGCGAGCGCTTCGAGGCCAGCACGACCTCCTTGTGTACACCGGTGATGCCCCACATTTGCACGTTGCCGGCCCGGTCGGCGCGCTGGGCGTGCACGATGCCGACGTCCGGGTTGAGGGCGGGCACGGCGGTGAGCACCTCGCCGGTGAACGGGCAGGTGATCGGCTTGATGTTGGGCGTCTGCGCGACGAGGTCGGTGCCGACGTACCCGCGCAGCACCGCGAACGGCAGCCCCGCGGCGCCGGCGACATACCGGTTGGCCATGCCGGCGTGGCTGTGCTCCTCGATCTCCAGCGGCACCGGCCACCCGTTCTGCACGGCATCGCGGAACCGGTGAAGTGAGCCCACACCGGGGTTTCCCGCCCAGGAGAAGACCAGCTTGCGCGCGCAGCCGGCACCGATCATCTGGTCGTACACGATGTCGGGCGTCATCCTCACGAGAGTGAGGTCGCGCCGGCCCTGCCGGATGATCTCCTGTCCAGCCGCGACGGGGATGAGATGGGTGAAGCCCTCCAAGGCCACGGTCGCCCCGTCGAAGGCCAGATCGGCGATCGCATCCCGCAGCGCGGCTATCTCCCCCATGCGACCCATCCCTTGTGCGTGTGTAGAACATTAGTTCGCTAAGCGAACCGTACGTCCGCGCCTTTGCGCTGTCAAAGGTCTCCATTGACGTGAGACAGGTCACCGGCCTACGTTCATTATGAGAACCGATGTTCGACATCCGCACATTTTCGGAGGCCCCATGGCACGGCCCTTCGCAGTAGCGGTAACCGCTGCCGCCTTGCTCGTCGCCACCGCGTGCGGCGACTCCGAGTCGCCGGGGAGCACCACCACCGGCGAGGAGGGCAGCACCACGGTGACCGTTGGCGTCATCCCGATCGTCGACGTGGCGCCGATCTATCTCGGCAAGGAAAAAGGCTTCTTCGCCAGCCGCGGCATCGACCTGACGATGGAGAGCGGTCAGGGCGGCGCGGCGATCGTGCCCGGCGTGGTCAGCGGGCAGTTCCAGTTCGGATTCAGCAACGTGACGTCGCTGATGATCGCGCAAACCAAGAAGGTGCCGATCAAGATCGTGGCCAACGGCGTCGCCTCCACGGGCCAGGCCGGTGCCGACTTCGGCGGCGTGACGGTCAAGGGCGACAGCCCGATCCAGTCGGCGAAAGACCTCGCCGGCAAGAAGGTCGCCGTCAACACGCTCCAGAACATCGGCGACACGACGGTGCGCGAGTCCGTACGCAAGGCCGGCGGCGACCCGAAGTCGATCCAGTTCACCGAGATCGCGTTCGCCCAGATGCCCGCCGCGCTGGCCGCTGGCCAGGTCGACGCCGCATGGGTCGTCGAGCCCTCGTTGTCGGCTATCAAGGCGCAGGGCGGCCGGGTCGTCGCGTGGAACTACGTCGACGCCGCGCCGAACCTGACCGTCGCCACGTACTTCGCGTCGACCAAGCTCATCCAGGACGACCCGGACCTCGTCAAACGCTTCACCGAAGCGATCAACGAGTCCCTGGCGTACGCCGACGCGCACCCCGACGAGGTGCGCGAGGTCCTCGGCACGTACACCAAGATCGACCCCGAGGTCGTAGAGACGCTGACCCTGCCGAAGTGGCCCACTGAGATCAACAAGGCTTCGATCGAGACGCTGGCGCAACTCGGCAAGGGCGACGGTGTGTTCGGCGACGCGACGCCCGATCTGAGCAAGCTGCTTCCATGAAGGCGCTGCTCGGGCTGCTCGGGCTCGCCGGCCTCCTCGCCCTGGTCGAGGCGCTGCCGTACACCGGCCTGGTGTCGGCCGACTTCCTGCCGCCCACCCACCGGATCGCCAGCGCGCTGGCCGGCGAGGTGGGCGACAGCGGTTTCTGGCACGCCCTGTGGGACACGTTCGTCGCGTGGGCCATCGGGCTGGCCATCGCGGTCGGCGCCGGGATCGTCGCCGGCATCGTGATCGGCACGGTGCCAGGGCTGCGAGCGATCACCGCGTCGACCATCGAGTTCCTGCGGCCGATCCCGTCGGTCGCGCTGATCCCCCTCGCCGTGCTGATGTACGGCACCGAAATCCAGTCGACGCTCATGCTCGTCGTCTACGCGTCGTTCTGGCAGGTGCTGATCCAGGTGCTCTACGGCGTACAGGACGTGGATCCGGTCGCCGACGAGACGGCGCGCAGCTACGGGCTCGGCCTCTGGGCGCGCATCCGGTACGTGCTCTGGCCCACCGCCCTGCCGTACGTGATGACCGGTGTCCGGCTCGCGGCGGCGGTCGCCCTGGTCCTCGCCATCACGGCGGAACTGGTCATCGGCGCGCCCGGTCTCGGCAGCCGGATCGCGGTCGCGCAGGCGTCCAACGCGGTCCCCGACATGTACGCCCTCGTGGCGGTCACGGGGCTGCTCGGCGTCGCCATCAACCTCGGCGCCCGGCGTGTCGAGCGCCGGCTGCTGCGGTGGCACCAGTCGGTGCGGGGCGAGGTGGTCGTATGAGGATCGTCCTGCGCATCGTGCTGGCCGTCGCGCTGCCAGCCGTGCTCTTCACGGTGTGGTGGCTTGCGACCGCGGGCAGCACGAACTTCTACCTGCCGCCGCTGCGCGAGATCCTGCGCATCTTCCCCGATGTGTGGACCGGCGAGCGGCTGCGCACCGACGTACTGCCCAGCCTCCTTCGGCTGGCCGGTGGGTACACGCTCGCGGTCGTCGCCGGCATCGCCCTCGGCGTATTGGTCGGCGGCAACCGCACGGTCCGCGCCGTACTGGAGCCGGTGCTCGAGTTCTTCCGCGCGATCCCGCCACCGGTACTGGTCCCCGTCATCATGCTTTTCGCTGGCATCGGCGACACAATGAAGGTCGTGGTCATCGCGGCGGGCTGCGTGTGGCCGATACTGCTCAACACCGTCGAGGGTGTGCGCGCCGTCGACTCGGTGCTCGCTGACACCTGCCGCTCGTACCGGATCACCGGCCCGGCCAGGCTCCGCCACCTCGTGCTGCGCGGTGCCAGCCCGCAGATCGCGGCCGGTATGCGGCAGGCGCTGTCGATCGGCATCATCCTCATGGTCATCAGCGAGATGTTCGCCGCCAGCAACGGATTGGGCTTCGCGATCGTCCAGTTCCAGCGCGGTTTCGCGATCCCCGACATGTGGAGCGGCATCCTGCTGCTCGGCCTGATCGGCCTCGTCCTGTCCCTGCTCTTCCGGCTCGTGGAGAGCCGCGCGTTGGCCTGGTACCACGGGCTGCGCCGGGTCCAGCGCGGTTCGTGAGCTGAAAGGAAACCGATGCTCCTAGAAGTCCGGGGCCTGCGAAAGGTGTACCAGGGCAAGGAACGCCAGGTCGAGGCGATCCGCGACCTGACGTTCGGCGTCGACGCCGGCGACCTGGTCTGCCTCGTGGGCCCGTCCGGGTGCGGGAAGACCACGCTGCTCAAGTGCGTCGCGGGCCTGCTCAACCCGACCAGCGGAGACGTGCTGCTCGACGGCCGGCGGGTGTCCGGCCCACCACCCGGCATGGCAGTGGTGTTCCAGGAGTACGGCCGCAGCCTCTTCCCGTGGATGAGCGTGCGCGACAACGTCGAGCTTCCGCTGCGGCAGAAGAAGCTGCCGCGGGCCAGGCGGCGTTCGATGGTCGACGACGCCCTGTCCTCGGTCGGGCTCGGCGACACCCATGACGCGTACCCGTGGCAGCTCTCCGGCGGCATGCAGCAGCGCGTGGCGATCGCGCGCGCGGTCGCGTACCAGCCGAACGTGCTCCTGATGGACGAGCCGTTCGCGGCCGTCGACGCCCAGACCCGCGCGGACCTGGAAGATCTGATCCGCGACCTGTGGCACAAGCTCGGCGTCACCATCCTGTTCGTCACACACGACATCGACGAGGCCGTGTATCTGGGCCAGCGTGTGATCGTCCTGTCGTCCTCTCCCACCGTGGTCCGCGAAGACGTCGACATCGACCTGCCCGACGCGCGCGACCAGCTACACACCCGCGCAGGCAACCGCTTCACCGAACTGCGAACCCACATCTACGCCCAGATCCAGGCGGCGAAGCGCGAATCCACCCCAGGGAGTACCGATGCTGCTCGAGACACCCACCTGGCAAAGCAAGTTCTTCAGTAACGGCTGGATCGCCGGCGAGGGCGGCGACGCTCCCGTCGAAGACCCGGCCACCGGCGCCGAGCTGGGCCGGGTCGGCATCGCGGGGCCGTCCGACGTCGCGGCCGCCGCCAAGGCCGCAGCGGCCGCGCAGCCCGGCTGGGCGGCACTGCCGCACCCCGAGCGCGCCGCCGTGCTGCGCCGCGCCGGCGACCTGTGGAAGGAGCACGCCGAAGAGGTACGCGACTGGATCGTCCGGGAGACCGGCGCGGTGCCGCCGAAGGGCGACTTCGAGATCGGCGTCGCGATGCAGGAGTGCTACGAGGCCGCCGCGCTGCCCTCCCGGCCGTACGGTGAGCTGCTGCCCAGCCTCGACGGGCGCCTCAGCATGGCGCGGCGCGTGCCCGCCGGCGTAGTCGGGGTGATCTCGCCGTTCAACTTCCCGCTGATCCTGTCGATCCGGTCGGTGGCGCCGGCGCTCGCGCTCGGCAACGCCGTCGTGCTCAAGCCCGACCCGCGCACCGCCGTCAGCGGCGGATTGCTGATCGCCAGCATCTTCGAGGAGGCCGGGTTGCCGGCCGGCCTGCTGCACGTGCTGCCCGGCGGGGTGCCGGTGGGCGAGGCGCTGATCGCCGACCCGCACGTGCGGGTGATCTCGTTCACCGGGTCGACCGCCGCCGGCCGCCGCGTCGGCGCGCTCGCCGCCGAGCACCTCACCCGCGCACACCTCGAGCTCGGCGGCAACTCCGCCCTCATCGTGCTCGACGACGCCGACCTCGACCGCGCGGTCTCCGCCTCCGCGTGGGGGTCGTTCAACCACCAGGGGCAGATCTGCATGACCACCGGGCGGCACCTGGTGCACGAGTCCCTATACGACGAGTTCGTCGACCGGCTCGCGAAGAAGGCCGACGCCCTCCACCTGGGCCCGGTCATCGACGCGGGGCAGCGTGACAAGATCCACTCGCTCGTCACGGCGAGCGTCGACGCCGGCGCGCGGCTGGCGGCGGGCGGCACGTTCGAGGGGCTCTTCTACCGCCCCACCGTGCTGGCTGACGTCCGGCCGGACATGCCGGCCTACGCGGACGAGGTCTTCGGGCCCGTCGCGCCCGTCGCCCGGTTCGGCAGCCTCGACGAGGCCGTAGACCTGGCCGCCGGCACCGAATACGGGCTGTCGCTCGGCATCATCACCCGCGACGTGATGAAGGGCCTCGCTCTGGCCGACCGGATACCGACGGGCATCGCGCACATCAACGACCAGACCGTCAACGACGAGGCCAACGTGCCCTTCGGCGGCGTGGGCGCGTCCGGCACCGGCTCCCGCTTCGGTGGCGCCGCGGCGAACGTGGAGGCGTTCACAGAAACCCGATGGGTCACGGTCCGCGGCGACGTACCTGCCTACCCTTTCTGACATGGAAGCCTTTGTCGTAGGGGGAGTTCGCACCCCGTTCGGTCGGTACGCGGGTGCGCTGTCCGCCATCCGCCCCGACGACCTGGCGGCGCACACCATCCGGTCCCTGGCCGCCAGGCTGCCGTCGGTCGACTGGGCGGCGGTCGACGACGTGGTGCTCGGCTGCGCCAACCAGGCCGGCGAAGACAACCGCAACGTCGCCCGGATGGCCGCGCTGCTCGGCGGGCTCCCCGAGCACGTGTCCGGCACCACGGTCAACCGGCTCTGCGGGTCGGGGCTTGACGCGGTGGCGTACGCGGCGCGGTCCATCAAGGCGGGCGAGGCAGATCTGGTCATCGCGGGCGGCGTCGAGAGCATGAGCCGGGCGCCGTTCGTGATGCCCAAGGCCACCACGGCGTTCGCGCGCACCGCCGAGATCTACGACACGACGATCGGGTGGCGGTTCGTCAACCCGCTCATGCGGGCCGGCTGGGGCACCGACTCGATGCCGGAGACGGCCGAAAACGTGGCCGCCGCGTACGGGATCTCCCGCGCGGCGCAGGACGAGTTCGCGCTGCGCTCGCAGGAGCGGGCGGCCAAGGCGCGATCCCGCCTCGCGCTGGAGATCGCGCCGATCGAAGCGCCGGCCGGGAAGCGCGGCGAGACCACCCTCGTCGAGGCGGACGAGCCGCCCCGGGAGACGTCGCTCGCCAAGCTCGCCGCGCTGCCCACCCCCTTCCGGGAGGGCGGCACCGTCACCGCCGGCAACTCCTCGCCGGTCAACGACGGCGCCGCCGCGCTGCTCGTCGCCAGCGAGACGGCCGTGCGCCGGTACGGCCTGACACCCCTGGCCCGCGTCGTGGGCGCGGCTTCCGCGGGCGTGCCGCCGCGCGTGATGGGTGTCGGGCCGGTACCGGCCACCCGGCGGCTGCTCGACCGGTACGGGCTCGGGATCGGCGACCTGGATGTCGTTGAGCTCAACGAGGCGTTCGCCGCGCAGGCGGTGGCGGTGCTGCGCGAGCTCGGCCTGCCCGAAGACGCCGAGCACGTCAACCCCAACGGCGGCGCGATTGCGCTCGGCCATCCGCTGGGCGCCAGTGGAGCCCGGCTCGCGCTCACGGCGGCCCTCGAACTCGGTCAGCGAGGCTCCAGATACGCGTTGTGCACGATGTGTATCGGCGTCGGGCAGGGCATCGCGCTGCTCCTCGACGCGGCATGATTCACGCGTATGCTCAGCGCGTGGAACTTCCAGGCGGACAGCCCACAGACATCGACCTGACCCGCCCGAGCGCCGCACGGGTCTACGACTACTTCCTCGGCGGAGCGCACAACTTCGAGGTCGACCGCCAGCTGGCCGAGCAGATCGCCAGCATGACGCCCAACCTGGCCGACACCATGCGCGCCGGCCGGGCGTTCCTGCGACGGGCCGTGCGATACCTGGTCGACGAGGGCGTCGACCAGTTCCTCGACATCGGTTCCGGCATCCCGACCGTCGGCAACGTGCACGAGGTGGCGCAGGCCGCCAACCCCGCCTCGCGGGTGGTCTACGTCGACGTCGACCCGGTCGCGGTCATGCACAGCCGGTCCATCTTGGAGGGCAACGACCTCGCTGGCGTCATCGAGGCCGACATGCGTGATCCCGACCGGATTCTGGCTGACTCGCAGAAGATGGGGCTGATCGACCTGACCCGTCCGGTTGCGGTGCTGCTGGCCGGTGTCGTGCACTTCGTGCCTGATGTCGACCGACCGGCCGAAGCCGTGGCCACCCTCCGTGACGCCGTGCCCGCGGGCAGCTTCCTCGTCATCTCACACTCCACATTCGACAAGCAGCCGCAAGAGATGCTCGACGCGCAGCGCCTGTCCTCGCGCACCGCGACCGAGATAACGCTGCGTTCGCACGACGAGATCGCCGGTTACTTCGGCGACTTCGCGCTCGTCGAGCCGGGCCTGGTCTTCCTGCCCCAGTGGCGGCCCGAGTCACCGGGCGATGTCGACGATCACCCCGAACGGTTCGGCGCCTACGGCGGTGTCGGCCGCAAGCCTTCGATGTAGTACGCCCTTGTCCCAGTCGGAGCAGTTCAGTCAGGCAGGAGCGGAGTCATACGCCGCCCTGTGGGCGCGTGCCGGGGACGCGCTCGGCTTCGTGCCGATGAGCCCTGATGAAACCGAGCGGATGCTGCTGCGGCACACCATCACGCTCGCCGACGCGCTGCTCGCCGAGCCGTTTCGCACCGAGCCGGGCCACATCGTCGGCCGTGCTCTCGTCGACGCCCACTTCACGGCCCCCGAGTTCCTCGACGAGACGCTCGTGACGTTCGGGCGCTCGTTCATCGCCCACGTCCTGCCTTCGACCAGCGGGGTTCCTGACCTGGCTGACCGGGCCCTCGCGTTGCAGGCCGCCATCGCCACGGGCTACGCACGGGCGCTGCGTGACCGCACGTTCGCCCAGCAGGAGCGGATCAGCCAGGCGGTGTGGGCCGCGCGTAACCAGATCGAGCAGGCGCTGCGTGCCAGCGAGGCCCGCTTCCGCGCACTGTTCGCGGGCGCCGCCATCGGTATCGGCATCGGCGACATGGAAGGCAACATCGTCGACGTCAACCAGGCGTTCGCGGAGATGCTCGGATACACCGTCGAAGAGCTGCGCGAAATCAACGTCGCCGAGCTGTTCTACCCCGACGACGCCCCCGGCATGTGGGAGCTGTACGGCGAGCTGCTGGAAGGCAAGCGAGACAGTGCCCGCCTCGAAAAGCGGTACTACCGCAAAGACCGCAGCATCGTCTGGACCGACCTGGCCGTCTCGCTGATCCGCGACGAAGAGGGGCGCCCGCGGTTCACCGTAGCGATGCTCGAAGACATCACCGACCGATACGAGCTGCAGGAACGGCTGCGCTTCCAAGCCCTCCACGATCCGCTGACCGGCCTGCCCAACCGCACTCTCTTCTTCGAGCGGCTCGCCACCGTCTTCGACGGCGGCTCCGCCCGCGTCGGCGTCTGCTTCATCGACCTCGACGGGTTCAAGGCCGTCAACGACAGCCTCGGCCACCACGTCGGCGACGAACTACTCGTCGTGGTCGCCCGCCGGCTCGCCGCCTCGGTGTCCGCGCGCGGTCATCTGGTCGCCCGGATGGGCGGGGATGAATTCGTCATCCTCATCGACGACTCCGATGGAGTCGACCTCGCCATCGCCGTCGCGGAGGCGGCGCTCGCGGCAATAGCTACACCTGTACGCATCGACGCGCACCCGCGATTGTCGGTCACCGCGAGCATCGGCATCGTCGAGCAGCCGGTACACGAGACCACACCCACCGACGTGATGAAAGCCGCCGACACCACGCTGTACTGGGCGAAGGCCGAAGGGCGGGGCCGCTGGGCGCTCTACGACCCGGCACGCAGCGAACGCCAGATGATCCGCTCGGCGCTCGCCAACGCCCTCCCCGCCGCCCTCGAACGCGGCGAGTTCACAGTGGAGTACCAGCCGATCGTGTCGTTCGACGGCGGCACCCTGCGTGCGGTCGAGGCGCTGGTTCGGTGGCGCCACCCCGAGCTGGGCACCCTGCCACCCGACCGGTTCATCGGGCTGGCCGAGGAGACCGGGCTCATCGTCCGACTTGGACGGTGGGTGCTGGAGCAGGCCTGCGCCCAAGGTGCGGCATGGCATCGCCAGTACCCCGAGGCACGCTTGGTGGTCAGCGTCAACCTGGCCGTCCGACAGGCCAACGCGCCCGGCATCGTGGAGGATGTGGCCCGGGTACTCGCCGAGACCGGCCTCCCCGCCGACCTGCTCCAACTCGAACTCACCGAAAGCGCCGTCATGCCCACCGCAGGCGAGCCGGTGCATTCGCTGCGCGGCCTGGCGGCCACGGGCGTGCGGATCGCCATCGACGACTTCGGCACCGGATACTCCAACCTGGCCTACCTGCGCCGGCTGCCGATCCACGCGCTAAAACTGGCTGGGCCGTTCATCGAAGGCCTACGATCGGGCGGCGTAGTCGACTCCGCAAGCCTCGCCGACGAGCGCATCGTCGACGCCCTGGTACGCCTAGCCCACGCCCTCGGACTGACAGTAACCGCCGAAGCCGTCGAAACCACCGAGCAGGCCGAGCTGCTCCGCGCGCTCGGCTGCGACACCGGCCAAGGCCTCCTCTTCGGCGCCCCCGTCCCTCCCAAGTCGATAACCCCCCTCCTCCACCCCTAACCCCACCCCACACCCGCGCCGCCCCACACCCGCGCCGCCCCGCGCCCCGCGCCGCGCCGCGCCGCCCCGCGCCCTGCGCCGCG
>NZ_JAIBNX010000206.1 GCF_026130045.1 Micromonospora sp. CPCC 205371 | reverse complement strand
CGGCCCCCCCCCGCGCCCCGGCTCAGCGCGGGGGGTGCGCCCGCCGGCGCGGTGATGATCCGGTCGTAGGGGCCGTCGTTGCCGGCGGCGACCACGAAGAGCGTGCCGTGCTCGTCGGTCAGCGCGTCCAGCGCCTGCGACATCGGGTCGCTGCCGTCGCTCGGGTCGTAGCCACCGAGGCTCAGGTTGACCACGTCGGCGCGTGGTGCGGCCCACTCCATGCCGGCGATCACCGACGAGTCGGTGCCGTACCCCTCGTCGTCGAGCACCTTGCCGGCCAGCAGGGTCGCGCCCGGCGCCACGCCGCGCCGCTCGCCCCGCGCCGCGGCCCCGGAGCCGCCGATCGTGGCCGCCACGTGCGTGCCGTGCCCGTGACCGTCGACCGCGTCGCCGCCCTCGACCGTGAAGTCCTTCTTCTCGGCGACCTTCCCGGCGAGGTCGGGATGGGTGGTGTCGACGCCGGTGTCCAGCACCGCGACCGTGGTGCCCGTGCCGGTGTACCCGGTCGCCCAGGCCCGCGGCGCCGACACCTGCGTGAGGTTCCCGTCGATCTTGGCCCCGGCGTTGGTGAGGCTCGTCGCCCTGACCTTGTGGTCAAGCCAGACCTTGCCGCCACCGGTGGCGGGCAGCTCGGCCCGCTGGCCCTTCGGCTGCCGGCCGGCGACCGCGCCGATGCTCGCCAGATTCCGCTTGCCGCGCAGCCCGGCGGCGAACGTGCTGGCCGCGCGCGCCGTACCCGGCCGCACGATCAACGGCAGCTCCTTGGCGCGCGCGTCGTCGTACCCCTCGGTAATCAGCGTGGTCACGTCGAAGAGCGCCTCGTCGTACACGTCGCCCAGCAGGTGCGCCACGTCGCCCGGCACCACGCGCACCCGCCCGTCCGGACCGCAGCCGCGCCGGAGCACCCCGCTCGGGCGCGCCGGTTTCACCGACACGACCGGACAGCCGGACGCTCGCGTGTGGACAGTCACGACGTCGCCGGTGAGCAGCGTCACCGTGTACGTCTTGCCGGCCGGCAGCAGCGCGGGCGGCGTCGTGAGCGCCGCGGCACCGCTCTGCCGGGTGCCGGCGTCCGCCACGCCCCCACTCGCGGCGAGTACGCCAGCGACGAGCGCGACGCTCAAGATCCTTCGAGTTCGTCTGTGTCGATTCACGCCCCGAAGACGGGCTCACCGACGCCTCCGGTTGTATCCGTTCTTCGCTCCGGCGTGTCGTCGCTCACCTTCTGGCCCATTTGGAATGCGCGCGTAACAACAATGCTTTTTGATTGGTGAAGCCCGGTCGGGCGACAACCTCCTACACCTGCCGCCAGAGGCGCCGGCGGGGTAGTCACGTACCTTCTCACCCCTGAAATGGAGATGCAGTGACCCTGCGGGTCGACGAGCAAGACGGCGCCCTCCGCCCCAGCCCTCTCCCCTCCCCCTCGACTTACCCGCACACCGGTTTTCCCACGGCCTCGGGGCCCGCGCCCGACGGCCGCCGCCGGATACTCATGCTGTCCTGGGAGTACCCGCCGGTCATGGTGGGCGGCCTCGGCCGGCACGTGCACGCCCTCTCCACCTCGCTGGCCGCCGCCGGCCACGAGGTCACCGTCGTCACCCGCCACGCACCCGGCGCACCCCTCGAGGAGTACGCCGACGGCGTGCGCATCGTCCGGGCGCCCGAAGACCCGCCGGTGTTCCCGCTCGCGACGCCGTCGTTGCTGGCGTGGACGATGGCGTTCAACCACACGCTGACCCGCGCCGCGCTGCGCGCCGCCGAGTCCGGCGAGTACGACGTGATTCACGCGCACGACTGGCTTGTGGCGCACACCGCGATGACCCTCAAGGAGCACCTCGACCTCCCGCTGGTCACCACGATCCACGCCACCGAGGCGGGGCGGCACCAGGGCTGGCTCCCCGAGGAGATGAACCGCACGATCCACTCGGTGGAGTGGTGGCTGTCGAGCGAATCGACCCGCGTCGTGGTCTGCTCCGAGTACATGAGGTGGGAGGCCAACCGCCTGTTCGACCTGCCGATGGAGCGTCTCGACGTGGTAGCGAACGGCGTCGAGATCGACCGCTGGCAGGTCCCCCAGGCCGCCATCTCGGAAGCGCGCCAGCGGTTCGCTGGCAATGGCCCGCTGCTGACCTTCGCCGGCCGGCTGGTCTACGAGAAGGGCGTGCAGGACCTGATCGCGGGCCTGCCGCGGCTGCGCTCGGAGCACCCGGGCCTGCGCCTGGTCATCGCCGGTGACGGCCCGTACCGGCCGGAGCTGGAGGCCGACATCCACCGGCTCGGCCTGTCGCAGGCGGTGACGTTCCCGGGGTTCCTGGGCGGCACCGACCTGCCCGCCGTGATCGCGGCGTCGGACTGCTTCGCGGTCCCGAGCATCTACGAGCCGTTCGGCATGGTGGCCCTGGAGGGCGCCGCGGCGGGTGCCCCGCTTGCGGTCGCCGCGACGGGTGGCCTGGCCGAGTTCGTCCAGCCGGGCGTCAACGGGGTCACGTTCCCGGCGAAGGACCCTGACGCGCTCGCTCACGCGGTCAGCACGCTGCTGGCCGATTCCGAGATGGCCCGCACGCTGGCCGGCAGGGCTCGGAGCATGGTGCACGAGCGGTACGGCTGGGCGTCGATCGCGGCGCACACCGCCGCGGTGTACTCGTCGGCGATCGCTCAGGCGCCGGCTTTCAACGCCCAGCAGGCGGAGCTGCGCATGGCGCAGGGCCGCGCGGTGGCCCCCGTGCGCGAGGGCAACCTGCTGGCGGTCGCCTGATGCTCGACACCCTGAAGCGGCCAACTCCCATGGGCGATCTCGACCTCTTCCTGCTCTCTCAGGGCCGTCACGAGCGGCTCTGGGAGGTGTTGGGTGCCCAGCCGCGCGAGGGCGGTTCGCACTTCGCGGTCTGGGCGCCGAACGCGCGCGAGGTCCAGGTGGTCGGCGACTTCAACGAGTGGCACGGCACCGCGCTGGAGCGGTTCGGCCGTAGCGGCGTGTGGGGCGGTTTCGTCCCGGGGGCCGCGGCGGGGCACCGGTACAAGTATCGGATTCACGGCGCGGACGGCGAGTGGACCGACAAGGCCGACCCGATGGCGACGGCGACCGAGTGCCCGCCCAAGACGGCCTCGGTGATCTACGAGTCGGCCTACGAGTGGGGCGACGAGACCTGGGTCGGCGGCCGCGAGAGCGACCACCACGCCCAGCCGATGTCCGTCTACGAGGTGCATCTCGGGTCGTGGCGGCCGGGCCTTTCGTACCGAGACCTCGCCGACCAGCTCACCGAGTACGTCACCGAGCTTGGCTTCACGCACGTGGAGTTCCTGCCGGTGGCCGAGCACCCGTACGGCGGCTCGTGGGGCTACCAGGTCACCGGGTACTACGCGCCGACGGCCCGATTCGGGTCGCCGGACGACTTCCGGTACCTGGTCGACCGCCTGCACCAGGCCGGCATCGGCGTGCTGCTCGACTGGGTCCCGGCACATTTCCCCCGTGACGCGTGGGCGCTCGCTCGGTTCGACGGCACCCCGCTGTACGAGCACCCCGACCCGCGCCGCGGCGAGCACCCCGACTGGGGCAGCCTGGTCTTCGACTACGGCCGCCCCGAGGTGCGCAACTTCCTGATCGCCAACGCCCTGTACTGGCTGGAGGAGTTCCACATCGACGGCCTGCGCGTCGACGCGGTGGCCTCGATGCTGTACCTCGACTACTCCCGCGGCCCGGGCCAGTGGTCCCCGAACGCGTACGGCGGCAACCACCACTTGGAAGCCATCGACCTGCTCAAGCAGCTCAACGAGACCGTCTACCGCACGCACCCCGGCGTCGTCATGATCGCCGAGGAGTCGACCGCCTGGCCCGGGGTTTCCCGCCCGGTCGACTGGGGCGGCCTGGGCTTCGGCCTCAAGTGGAACATGGGCTGGATGCACGACACGCTCGACTACGTCCAGCGCGACCCGGTGCACCGCAAGTACCACCACGACCAGCTCACCTGGCCGTCGGTGTACGCCTTCGACGAGCAGTTCGTCCTGCCGATCAGCCACGACGAGGTCGTACACGGCAAGCGCTCCCTCGTGGCGAAGCTCCCCGGCGACCGCTGGCAGCGCCTGGCCGGCCTCCGAGGCTTCCTCGCCTACATGTGGGCCTTCCCCGGCAAGCAACTCCTCTTCATGGGCTCCGAACTAGCCGACGAACAGGAGTGGAGCGAAGCGAACGGCCTCGACTGGTCCCTGACCGGCGACGGCACCCGCGAACTCGTCCGCGACCTGAACCGGGTCTACAAATTCACGTCGGCACTGTGGGCCCAGGACACCACCCCCGAGGGCTTCGCCTGGGTCCGCCACGACGACAGCGCCTCCAACGCGCTGGCGTTCGCCCGGGTCGGCGCGGACGGCGAGACGCTCGTCTGCATAGTCAACTTCTCCGGCGTCCCAAGGATCGGCTACAAGATCACCCTCCCCGAGGCGGGACGGTGGCAAGAGATCATCAACACAGACGCCCACACCTACGGCGGCTCAGGCGTAGGCAACTACGGCCAGGTAGCAGCCGCCGCAAACGGCGAGGCCGAGGTCAACATCGGCCCCTACGCCGCACTCTGGCTACGCGGCTAAACCACCGAGGGTTTCGGGCACGGGGGTGGCCGTCCGACGGCTTCAAGCCTGACGGACGGCGGGCGGCCACCCCCGTGCCCGAAACCCGTCCTTGATCACAAGCAGCTCACGTGACACTATGACCCCACCAAACTGAACAGTTTGGTTTGATCGGGGGATCAAAAATGCGGGGGAACGCGAAGCGGGAACAGATCCGCCGTGGTGCCCTCGAAGTCTTCCTCCAGTGCGGCGTGGCCGGCACGAGCATGGACCACGTAGCCGCAACGGCCGGCGTCTCCAAGCAAACCCTGTACGTCTACTTCCGCAGCAAGGAAGAGCTGCTGGTCGACGTGCTCGGCGCGATGGTCGCGGCGCTCGACGAGCGCGCGCCGCTGCTCGCCGACCGCGAGGTCGCGTCCCGCGACGATCTTCGCGCCGTCCTCTCCGAGGTGGCCTGGACGATGGTCAGCCACCTGATGAGCCCCAACAATCTCGCACTGTTCCGCATCTTCATCGCCGAGATGGTCAGCACCCCCGCGCTCACACAGATCTGGCGCGAGACGGTGCCGGAGCGCTTCCTCGCCAGGGTCGAGACCGTGCTGGCGCACGCCCGCGACGCCGGCGTGGTCAAGGATGTCGATCTCGACCTCGCCACCCGGCTCTTCATCGGCCCTCTGATGACCTTCATTTTCATGGACGGCCTGGCCCGTCCAGGCAACGTCCTGGTTCCGAATCGAGAGCGGGTCGACGAGGTGGTCGACCTGTACCTGCGCGCCGTCACCTGACACCCCTCGGAGGCCGGCCACATGTCCTTCAACCTCGACACCTACAAACGCGAGGCGAAAGCCGTCACCGTCGACGACATCGACTTCGACGACTTCCGCGACCAACCGCTCTCTCCCGAAGCCCTCCGCTGCCTGCACTACATGACAGACGTCGAGACCCACACCGTCTGCTACCTGCGCGACCTGCTGGTCACGCCGTCCCACCAGAACCCTCGCATCACCACGTTTCTCACGATGTGGAACTTCGAGGAGTTCTGGCATGGCGATGTCATCGACCGAGTCCTCGCGGTGCACGATGAAATCAACGGCCTGCCGCGCCACGAGAGCGTGCGGGTCGCCCAAGGCTTCTCCGGCAACGTGCTGGCACCCATCACGCAGTGCCTCGCCGCAGCGGTCATCGGCGAGGACTTCATCGCCACGCACATGACGTGGGGCGCCGTCAACGAATGGTCTGCCCACGCCGCATACGGAAGGTTGATCGAGCTTGAACAGCATGCGACGCTGACGAAGATTCTCCAGCGTATCCAGCAACAGGAGAGCCGACACTTGGCGTTCTACATGACCGAGGCCCGCGAGCGCCTGGAGCGCAGCCGGCGGGCCCAACGGATCACCCGGTTCGCGCTCAAGCGCTACTGGGCGCCCGTAGGCTCCACCATCACGCCGAAGGCGGAGACCCAGTTCATCCTGCGGCACCTCTTCCAAGGGGACGCTGGAGCGAGGATGGTGCGGATGCTCGACCAGAAGGTCGACAAGCTGCCCGGCCAGGAGGGCCTGAGCCTGGTTTCCAAGGCGGTCGCCAAGTTCGGTGTGTCGCTCGCATGAGCCACCTGGAATCCGAACACATCCTGCTCACCGGCGGCACCGGCTTCCTCGGGCAGGCGCTGCTCGAAAAGCTGCTCTCCACCTACCCGACCACCCGGGTCACGCTGCTGGTCCGCCGCCGGGGCAGTTCGTCCGGCGCCGACCGGCTCAGGACCTTGCTGAAGCGGCCGGTCTTCAACACCTGGCGCCAGGCGGTGGGTGCTGACGCGGCCGCCGCCATCGTCGCCGAACGGGTGAGCGTCATCGACGGCGAGTTGGGCAGCACAGAGGTCAATCTTCCTGACGATCTCAGTGCCGTAATCCACGCGGCATCGACGGTGTCGTTCGACCCGCCGATCGACGACGCGTTCCGCACCAACGTGCAGGGCGTCGTCGACCTCTACGACGCGGTCGCGCGCACGGGTACGACACCGCACATTGTGCACGTCTCGACCGCTTACGTCGCCGGCGCGCGCAAGGGCGTCGTGCCCGAGCGGTCGCTCGATCACGACGCCGTCTGGCGCACCGAGCTCGCCGCCGCCCACGCGGCGCGGGAGAGCGTCGAGTGGGACTCGCGGCGCCCGGCCGTCCTGCGGCGGGCCCTCGCCGACGCGCGCAAGGACCACGGAAAATCCGGACCACAGTCCACCGCGGCCGCCGCCGAGCAGCGGCGGGTCGAGTGGGTGGAGAAACAGCTCGTCGAGTACGGTCGGCTGCGCGCGCAGAGCCTCGGCTGGCCCGACGTGTACACCTTCACGAAGGCGCTCGGCGAGCGCGTGGCCGAGGAGAAGCTCACCGGCGCGATGCCGCTGTCGGTGGTGCGGCCGGCCATTGTGGAGAGTTCGCTGCGATACCCGTTCCCCGGCTGGATCGACGGCTTCAAGATGGCCGACCCGCTGATCCTCGCGTACGGACGGGGCATCCTGCCGGAGTTCCCGGGCCTGCCCGACGGCGTTCTCGACGTGATCCCAGTCGACATCGTCGTCAACGCCACGCTCGCGGTCGCCGCCACCCCACCGCCCGTGGACGAGCCGGCGTATTACCACGTGGGCTCCGGCTCCCGTAACCCGCTCACGTTCCGGGGCATCCACGACAGCGTCCGGGAGTACTTCACCGAGCATCCGATGCCCGACGGCGGGCGGGGCCAGATCAAGGTTCCAGTGTGGACGTTCCCCGGCGCGAAGCGGGTGGAGCGCATGCTGCGCACCGGCGAGAAGGCGCTGTCGGTGGCGCAGCAGGCGCTGCTGTCCGCACCCGCCAACAAGCGCACCCGGCATTGGCAGGACGACCTCACCAAGCAGCAGGACAAGCTCGACTTCCTGCGCAAGTACTCGGAGCTCTACGGCGTCTACACCGAGGCCGAGGTCATCTACACCGACAGCAAATTGCTCGCGTTGCACCGAGCGCTGCCTGCTGAGCGCACCGAGGAGCACGGCTTCGACGCGGCCGTCATCGACTGGCACCACTACCTGCAAGAGGTGCACTACCCGGCCATCACGGCCACCATGCGCAAGGCGACCGCCGGACGGCGTACCAGCAGCAGCGCCCTGCCACCGCTCAAGCCCGCGCCCAACGGCGGCGTCATCGCCGTCTTCGATCTGGAGGGCACTATAGTGGCCTCCAACGTCATCGAGACGTATCTGCTGGCCAAGCTCTGCGACCTGCCGCGGGCCGGATGGCCGGCGGAGCTGGCCGACCTGGTCCGCCGGATGCCGCGCTACCTGGCCGCGGAGCGCCGTGACCGCGGCGAGTTCCTGCGCACGTTCGTGCGCCGGTACCAGGGCGCCGACGAAGCCGGCCTCGCCCGCCTCGTCAAACACCACCTGGGTGACGCGCTGCTGCGGCGCTCGCATCCCGAGGCCATCCGCCAGGTACGCAAGCACCGCGCGGCCGGCCACCGCACCGTCCTGATCACCGGGACCGTCGATGTGCTGGTCCAGCCGATCGCCGGCCTGTTCGACGAGGTGGTGGCGAGCCGGCTGCACGTGCGCGACGGGCGGTTCTCCGGGTTCCTGGAGTCGCCGCCGCTGGTGGGCGAGGCCCGCGCGGCATGGCTGCGCCGGTACGCCGAGACGGTCGGCGCCGACTTGACGGAGAGCTACGGCTACGGCGACAGCTACTCGGACCGGCCGCTGCTGGAGGCCGTCGGGCATCCCGTCGCGGTCAACCCCGACCCGCACCTGTACCGGCACGCCAAGTCGCGCCGCTGGCCAGTGGCGCACTGGAAGGCGTACACGCTGCCGGTGGGCGACGCGTTCGTGGAGACCGCCTTATGAACTTGACTCTCGAATATCACCGTTCCCCGGTGCGATACATGACGACCCGCACCGCGACCGGCACCTCGGTCGGCGGCCGGGCGTCGGGCTGGATGGCGGCGAACCTGTCGCCGCTGCGCCTGCTCAACCGCCCCGAGCCCCGGCTGCCCGGCGCCGGCTGGACCAGGGTGCGGCCGCGCCTGTCCGGCATCTGCGGCTCCGACCTGGGGCTGCTGACCGGCCGCAACTCGCCCTACCTGTCGGCGCTGATCTCGCTGCCGTTCACGCCCGGCCACGAGGTGGTCGGCGAGACCCTCGATGACCTGCCCGGCCTGCCGCGCCGCAGCCGGGTGGTGCTCGACCCGGTGCTCGGCTGCGTGCCGCGCGGACTGGAGCCGTGCGCCGGCTGCGCCGCCGATCAGCCGAGCCGCTGCGACCACATCACCGCCGGCCGGGTCTCCGCCGGCATGCAGACCGGCTACTGCGCCGACACCGGCGGCGGCTGGAGCCGCGTGTTCGTCGCGCACGCCAGCCAGCTCCATCGTGTACCGGACACTGTGGACGACGAGCGCGCGGTTCTGGCGGAACCGTTGGCCTGCGCGATCCACACGGTGCGCCGGGTGCCCATTCCAGACGGTGCCAGCGTGCTCGTGGTAGGCGCCGGCACGGTCGGCCTGCTCACCACGATGGCGCTGCGCGAGTACACAAAGGCCGGCCCGATCTACGTGATCGCCCGGTACGGGCACCAGCGGGAGCTGGCACGCGAGGCCGGCGCCACCGAGGTGCTGGCCTCCGACCGGGCGGCACGGGCACTGCGCCGGGCCACCGGCGGGTTCCTGGCCCGGCCGGAACGCGGCTCGGAGTACCTGCTGGGCGGCGTCGACCTGGCATTCGACTGCACCGCCGGGTCCGGTTTGGACACCGCGCTGCGGGTCGTACGGGCCGGTGGCACCGTGGTGATGAGCGGCATGCCGAACACCGGCGTCGACCTCACGCCGCTGTGGTTCCGCGAACTCAACCTCGTGGGCGCGTACTGCTCCGGCGGGCACGACTTCCCGGACGCGCTGGCGCTCGCCCAGTCCGCGCCGCTGACCGGGTACGTCGACGCGGTGTATCCGCTGTCCCGCTGGCGAGACGCGATCGGCCACGCCAGCGCCGCCGGCCGGCTGGGCTCGGTCAAGGTGGCGTTCGATCCAACGAAAGATCAATAGGGGGACCGCTCGTGAGTAGACCAGGTTTTGTCCTTGAGGTGGACGAGCGCACGCCGGCCCTGTTGATGCACGAAGGCGAAGGGTTCCGGTTAGAGAAGCTGCCCCTGGGCAGCCGCGTCATCTACCCGCCGGAGTCACTGCCCGGCCTGCGCGACCTCGACGCGCACATCCGCCACGCGCTGGCCAACCCGCTCGGCCGCGAGCCGCTGCACGAGCTGCTGCGGCCGGGCATGCGGCTGACGATCGTCTTCGACGACCTGTCGATCCCGCTGCCGCCGATGCGCACGCCCGACATCCGCCAGCGGATCATCGAGCAGGTGCTGGAGCTGGCCGCCGCCAAGGGCGTCGACGACGTCGAGCTGATCGCCGGCAACGCGCTGCACCGCCGGATGACGCCCGCCGAGCTCAAGCGCACGGTCGGCGAGCGGGTGTTCCGCTCGTTCTTCCCGCGCCACCTGCGCAACCACGACGCCGAAGACAAGGCGAACCTCACCGAGATCGGCCAGACACGGCACGGCGAGGTCGTCGAGATCAACCGGCGGGCCGCCGAGAGCGACCTGATCGTGTACGTGAACGTGTCGCTGACCGCGATGAGTGGCGGCCCGAAGTCGGTGTCGGTCGGCCTTGCCTCCTACCGCAGCCTCAAGCACCACCACAACGTGCACACCCTGCGGCACTCGAAGTCGTTCAACGATCCGCCGAACTCCGCCATGCACCACTCGTACAACCGCATGGCCGGGCTGCTCGACGAGAGCGTCAACATCTTCCAGATCGAGACGACGGTCAACAACGACACGTTCCCCGACTACGTCGGCTTCCTCAACAAGCGCGAGTGGGAGTGGAACCTCAAAGACCAGGCCTCGTACCTGGCCGTCAAGCGCGCCAACGATCTGGCGCCACCGAAGCAGCGCCGGCAGATCTGGCACCGCACAGCCGCCCCGTACGGCGTGACGTCGGTGACCGCCGGCGACCCGATCCAGGTGCACGAGGTCACCACGCGCCACGTGCTGCGCCAGCAACTGACCGAAGTGGACGGTCCGGCGGACATCGGCATCTTCGGGCTGCCGTACATCTGCCCCTACAACGTCAACTCGATCATGAACCCGATTCTCGTGATGTCACTGGGACTCGGGTACTTCTTCAACCTGTACCGAGGTCAGCCCATCGTGCGGCCCGGCGGCGTGGCGATCTACTACCACCCGGTGCGCAACGAGTTCCATCCCGTGCACCACCCCAGCTACATCGACTTCTTCGAAGAGGTGCTCGCCGAGACCACCGACCCGGTGGCCATCGAGACCAAGTTCGAGGAGCAGTTCGCCACCGACCCGTGGTACATCCACCTGTACCGCAACAGCTACGCCTACCACGGCGTGCACCCGCTCTACATGTGGTACTGGGGCGCCCACGCCCTGGAGCACCTCGGCGACGTCATCTTCGTCGGCGGCAACCGGAAGACCACGGCGCGGATGGGATTCCGCAGCGCCTCCACATTGGACGACGCGCTGGAGATGGCGCGCGAGCGGGTAGGCGGTTCCCCGAGCATCAACTACCTGCACGCGCCGCCGCTGACCATGGCCGACGTGCGCTAGAGGGGGCTGTCATGGGACTGATCCGCGACGTCAAGGTACTCACCGGCGGGCGCGACTGGCGTGGCCGGTCGCGCACACCCCGCTCGGCGGCGGCACACGAACCGCCGGAGCCGCCGCGCGAGTTCCCCACCGGCTGGGCCCGCACTCAGGTCGCACAGGCCGCGCGCCGCGCGCTGCAACGCGGCGTGCTGACCCCGCTCACCTGGAGCCAGACCCGTCCCGAGGTGCAGGGGCGCGAACGGCTCGACGCCCTCAAAGGCCCGGTGGTGTTCGTGGCCAACCACAGCAGCCACCTCGACACCCCGCTGATCCTCGGCTCGATCCCCGCACACCTCAGCAAGCGCGTCGCGGTGGGCGCCGCGGCAGACTACTTCTTCGACGCGCGCTGGCGCGCCGCCGTGACCGCGCTCGTGTTCAACGCGTTCCCCGTCGAACGGCACCGTTCGCGCCGGCTGCGCAGCCTCGCGCCGTACCTGCTGGCCAAGGGGTGGAGCCTGCTGCTCTTCCCCGAGGGCACCCGCAGCGAAGACGGCTGGATGTCGCCGCTGCGGCTGGGCGCCGCCCACCTGTGCGTCACCCAGGGCGTACCGATCATTCCGATCGCGCTCCGAGGCACGTACGCGGCAATGCCCCGAGGCCGCAACTGGCCGGTGCCCGGCCGGGCCCGGGTCGTCGTGCGCTACGGCACCCCGCTTCACCCCGCAGAGGGCGAGGGGGCGCGCGCGTTCAACGTCCGGGTCGGCGAGTCGATCACCCAGTTGTGGGCCGAGGAGGATCTGGGCTGGTACGGCAGCCTGCGCGCTCAGGCACGCGGCGAACTCGCGCTGCCGAGCGGCCAGCAGTACCCGACCGGTTCCTGGCGCCGCACTTGGGAGTCCACGCGTCCCCTCGTCGACCGCGCTCCCCGCCGCGCCTGGCGCTCTTGATCGTGGTGGGGCGTCCCGCGGGACGCCCCACCGTAGTCGTCACCCGCAGGCGTTGAGGAACTGCCAGACGCCCCACTCGCCGGTCGTGCCCGGCTCCTCGGCCTGCGTCCACCACTTGGCACGCCACGACCCGCCGCGATGCGCGACGATGTTCCCGGCGGTGTAGACGGCGCTGGCACTCCACGGCGTGCCGCACGCCGGCGGAGGTGGCGGTGGCGGCGGGTTACCTCCACCACCACCGACCTGGAGGTCCACGCACGCGTAGAACGCGTTGATGGTGTCCGCGATGTTCCAGCGCGCCAGCACCGTCAGCCGCCCGGTCCGGCCCCCGAGGCTGACGTTGTGGTTGACCGTGGCCGCCGGCTGCCGGCCACCGTCGTCGAAGACCGCGATCCTGGCCCCGCCAACGAAGTACTCCCACGTGCTCGTCGAATGGCGGGCCGTGAGCGACCACGTAAACGTCACGTTGTTGCCCACCGACGTGGCCGGCCAGTTCTTACTGTTGTCGTTGAGCACGGCGAACCGGCTGCCGCCCCCGTTGCACTGCATGGACCCCTTCGGGGCTTCGACACTCTGCGGCTCGTACACGATGTCACCGCACCCGGAAACGCGCCCTTGCGCACACATGGCCTGCCTGCTGGCCGGCGACGACACATACCCATGCGCCTGCGCCGGCGTAGCCACCAGCAAGGTGGCGATTACCGCGCCAACCGTCAGCAGCGCACCCGTAACCGATCTTCGCACCGCAACTCCTCTCCGAGATGGGGCGGGGACGTTGATTAACATATAGGAAACTTTCTTAATAGCTTCCTGTCAATCCCCCACCGCCCGCCCCTCCGTCCACGCGGCCCGGCTCCCTCCCCTCGCCGCGCCGGCCCGCCGCCGTCCTCCGCGCGCCCCAGGCGCCCCGCCCTCCGCGCGGCACACGCGTCGCGCCCCCTCCGCGCAGCGCCGTCCTCTCGCCGCACGGACCCGGCGCCCTCCTCCCGCGCGGCCCAGGCGCCCTCCTCCCGCGCGGCCCAGGCGCTCTGCCCTGCGCGCGGCACACGCGGCGGGCCCCCTCCGCGCCGCGCGGACGCGGCGCCCTGCTTCCGCCGGGGCGGACGCGGCCGGCCCCTCCCCTTCCGCCGATCAAGGACAAATGCACGTGGTTCGATCTCTTTTCCGCGTGCATTCGGCCTTGATCCATGCAGATCTCCTTGATCGACGCGCCGTGCGGGGTGGGCGCGCTGGGCGCGCGACAGCGCAGCCCCGCCGCGCTGTCCGCGGCGGGCAGCGAGCGCCGACCATGGGCGGCACGCCTCGCCCGATCCGCCGGGATCTGGCCCGCGCCGGGTCAGCGCAGGGCGCCCCGCTCGCTCCCGCGCCGCCGCCGACGCGCCCTGCGGTGCCACGACTCGCCCGCGTCGGGAATCACCGGGTATACGACCACCTCGGCGCCGGCGGAGTCGACGCCCGCCGCGTCGCAGCCCAGGATCGCGGGCGCGCCGACGCGCCGAAGCCGACGCGCTGCCTGCGGCGCGCGGACACAGTCCTCAGGTCCCATGCGGACGCCGATCAAGGAGGCCACGCCGCCGCGCTAGCGGCAGCGTGCCATTCCGCCGGGCACAGCCCAAGCGGCCCGCGGCGCGAGACGGGTCAGTCCGGTCGCGTGGGCGCCGCCGGGCGCCCCCGCGAGACCAGGGCGATCGCCCTTGCCTTCGGTGCCGGATCACCCAACTCAGCCGCATCGATCAAGGAGATCTGCATGGATCAAGGGCAACGCACGCGGAAAAGAGATCCAACCGCGTGCATTCGCCCTTGATCGGCGGAGTCCCGCCGGCGCCGCACAGCGGAAGAGCCCGCCAGCGCCGCACGGTACTCAGTCGACCGTCAGCCCCTGGAAGGTGATGACGGTCTTCGGCAGTCCGCCGCCACCTGCGATGGAGTTGTCGTGACCGCCGGCCGCAACCTGGTCGACGATCTCCATCCCGGCCGTCACCGTGCCGAATGGGGTGTACAGCGGATCGAGCTGGCCGTCCTTGAAGACGATGAAGAACTGGCTGCCATTGGTACCGGGCCCGGCGTTCGCCATGGCCACGACACCGCGGGTGTATCGGGCGCCGGTCAGGTTCTCGTCGGCGAACTGGTAGTCCGGGCGTCCCGTCCCGTCACCGACCGGGTCGCCGCACTGCAGGATCGAGAGCCCCTCGGTTACCAACCGGTGGCAACGTGTGCCGTCGAAGAACCGCTTGGCTGCCAGGTGCTGGAAGCTTGCCACGGTGCATGGCGTGGCCGCGCGGTCCATTGCGATCGTGATTGCACCGAGGTTTGTCGTGATGCGCATCGTGGCGGTGCCGGTGCGCGAGGCGTTCGCAAAGTCCGGCATGCCGACGGCTTTGATCTCAGACCCGCCCGCCAATGGCTGCGCGCCGCATGCTCCTTCGGATCCGCCTATGCTCGGGCTGGGCTGCGCTGTGGCGGTGCCGCCACCCAGGTCCCCGCCGTCGGAGTCGGAGTCCGACGAGCCGTTCGTCACGTAGTATGCGACGCCCG
Organism: Micromonospora sp. CPCC 205371; assembly: GCF_026130045.1. Lineage (GTDB taxonomy): Bacteria > Actinomycetota > Actinomycetes > Mycobacteriales > Micromonosporaceae > Phytohabitans. Next base: position 701 of record NZ_JAIBNX010000206.1, on the reverse strand, counting down.
CGGTAACGCAGCCCGCGCAGATCAGCACCGCGACCACCGCCCCAATGACCAGGCCGATGACCAGGCCGCGCTTGCTCCCGGCCGCCGGCGGCGGGCCCTGCGGTGCCATCCCAGGCGGCATGCCTGGGGGCATTCCGGGCTGCATCCCGGGCGGTGGTCCCTGGGGTGGCATCCCGGGCGGTGCGGGCCACTGCTGCGGGTAGGGCGACTGCTGCGGACCCGGCGGCTGCGGCTGGTATGGCTGGCCGGGCTGGTAGGACTGGTCCGGCGGGTAGAGCTGGCCGGGCTGGTCCGGGTGTGGCTGGTCCGGCGTGCCGGCCTGGGGTGGCGGGTCCGGCTGCGGCTGATCCGGCGAGCCAGCCTGGGGCGACTGATCCGGCTGCGGCTGATCCGGCGGACCGGGGTGCGGCTCCGGCTGGCCGGGCTGGGGCGGCGGGGTGTAGGTCACCCGAGCGAGCGTACCCACCCGGACATAGATGTCCGCTACCGCCGACAACGGCCCACGATCAGGGAGACAACGCCGTTGAGTTAAGCGCGTGAGGCGTTCCACGACGCGCTGTGAACATCTACTGCTGCCAGAGCTGCCAGAGCAGCAGTAGATGTTCACAGCGCGAGAGGCTCGCCGCGCGGATCGGGACAATCCGGTCGGTGCTGTGCGGCCCGCGGGGGCGCGCGGGGGGCGGGCGGGCGGGGGGGCGCCG
>NZ_JAIBNX010000205.1 GCF_026130045.1 Micromonospora sp. CPCC 205371 | reverse complement strand
GGCCGCCGCGGCAACCGCGGCGGGCGGGCGCATCGGCGCCGCCACGCTCGTCGTCCCCGCCGCCGCGCCGTTCCGGCACCGCCTGGGGCTCGCCGCCGACGAGGGCCACCTGATCCTGGTACGTCCAGACGGGCACACCGGGTACGTTGGCGCTCTAGACGAGGCACCACAAGCGGCCGAGCACCTGCGCGCCCACGTTGGCTGAGCGCGGTTCAGGGCCACACCAGCGCCCTTCGAGCGGCGGCTGACACCGTGCCTGGCATGGACATCGTCGGCAACGGCTTCATCGCCTCCCACCTGGAGGCGATCGCCGACCGCCACCCCGACACCGTCGCGTTCGCGGCCGGTGTCTCCAGTACCCAATGCGTCGCCCCGGAGGAGTACGCGCGGGAGATGGCGTTGCTGCGGGCCACCGTGACCGAGTGCCTGCGCACCAGCCGCCGCCTGCTGTACTTCTCGACCGCGTCCGCGGAGATGTACGGCGCGGCGCACTGCCGGGGCCGGGAGGACGACCGGCCCGCCATGCGCTCCCCATACGGGCGGCACAAGGCCACTGTGGAGAGTTACCTCGAATCTACCCCCGGCCTGGACTACCTCGTGGTGCGCATGGCGCACCTGGTCGGCCCGGGCCAGCCCTCGCACCAGCTCGTGCCCACGCTCGCCAGCCAGGTCGGCTTCGGGGAAGCCCGGCTGCACCGCGGCGCTCACCGTGACCTCATCGCCGTGACCGACGCGGTGGAGATCGTGGACAGCCTGCTCGGCACGGCCGCGCGGCGCGACGTCGTCAACGTGGCCACCGGCGTCCCCGTGCCGATCGAGCAGATCGTCGCGTACCTGGAGCACCGGCTCGACGTGGCCGCGAGGTGGCGGTACGTGATGGTCGCGACCGACTATCCGATCTCAGTGGACAAGCTTCGGCGGCTCGTGCCGCGGATGGCCCGGTTCGGCTTCGGGCCGACCTACTACCAGCGCGCGATCGACTCGTACCTCGACGCTCCGGTCGCCATCCGACCGGGCGCCGGCGACCCGAGCAGGAGGCCCGTGTGACCCCGGTCGTCACCATCGAGAAGGCAACGAAGGTCTATCCGGGGCCGCGCCCTCGGATGCCGGAGGTCACCGCCGCCGACGCGATCGACCTGACGGTCGCGCCCGGCGAGGTGTTCGGGCTGCTCGGCCCGAACGGCGCCGGCAAGACCACAACGATGGGCATGTGCACCGCCCGCATCCGTCCTACGTCGGGCCGTATCACCATCGCCGGCGTCGACGTGGCCGCCGAGCCGGTGCGCGTCAAGCGGGCGATCGGCGTGGTGAACCAGTTCAACACGCTCGACCGCAGCTGCTCGGTCTACGAAAACGTGTACCTGCACTGCCGGTTCTTCAACATGCGTGCATCAGATGCCCGGCGGCGCACCGGCGAACTGCTCGCACAGTTCACGCTCACCGAGCGGGCGAAGGCGCTGCCGCGCGCGCTCTCCGGGGGCCTGGCCCAGCGGGTGCAGCTCGCCCGGGCGGTGGCGCACCGCCCGGCGGTGCTCTTCCTCGACGAGCCGACCGCCGGCCTCGACCCGCAGAGCCGGCTGGCGCTGTGGCAGCTCATCCGCGACCTTCGGGCCACGGGGGTGACGGTGCTTCTCACCACGCACTACATGGAGGAGGCCGACGAGCTGTGCGATCGGGTGGCCATCATCGACCACGGCCGCGTGCTCGTCGTCGACTCTCCCGAGGCGCTCAAGAGCGGCCTGCACGCCGACACGATCGTCGCCGTCGCGGTCGAGCGCGACGCCGAAGGACTGGCGACCGCGATGCGCGCTCTTCCCGGCGTGCACAGCGCCGAACCGGTCGACGGCAAGGTGCGCGTACTGGCCCGCGGTGGCGATACCGTCGGCCGGCTGGTGGAAACCGCCATGCACCACGGGCTCCGGGACGTGTCGGTCACCGCGCCGTCCCTGGAGAACGTCTTCATTCAGCTGACTGGGAGGGATCTGCGTGAGTGACGTCATCACCCGGACCGCCGCCGAGACGGCAGCGCCCGTGACGCTGCCGCGCATCGGGCTGGCCGGGTACCTCGGCTCGTTTCGTGGCCTGCTGATCCGCGACGTGCGCGTGCTGACCCGCGACTTCGTCGGGTTCGTCATGCAGACCGTCATGCAACCGCTGTTGTTCGTCTTCGTTTTCGCCTACGTCTTCCCAAAGATCAACCAGGCGTTCAGCGGCCCGGACGGCGGCAGCTTCGCCACCGTCATGACCCCGGGCGTGGTCGCCACCGCCGCGTTCTTCACCGGAATCTCGTCGGTGGCGATGCCGCTGTCCGTCGACTTCGGAGCGACGCGCGAGATCGAGGACCGGGTGACGGCGCCGTTGCCGGTGTGGGCGGTGGGTTTCGAGAAGGTGCTCTTCGGCGCCTTCCAGAGCCTCATCGCCGCGCTGGTGGTCTACCCGCTGGTGTACTTCGTCCCGGCCACCCCCGTCAGCGTCCACGTCGACAACTGGGCGCTGCTGGTTGCGGTCACGCTTGTCATCTGCCTCACCTCCGGCGCGCTGGGGCTGCTGCTCGGCTCGATCGTCCGGCCTGGACAGATCGGCATGATGTACGGGGTGCTGGTCGTGCCGCTCAGCTTCCTCGGCTGCGTGTACTACCCGTGGCAGAGCCTGCAGGCGGTGCCCTGGCTGCAGGTGGGCGTGCTCGTCAACCCGCTCGTCTACGCCTCCGAGGGGCTGCGCCATGCGCTGACGCCGCAATTGCCGCACATGCCCGCGTGGGCGCACCTGGGTGCGGGCGTGGCGATCCTCGCCGCGCTACTGTTCGGCGGGCTCCGCCTCTTCGAACGGCGGGTCCTGTCGTGAGGCAGCTCGCTGGGCGCACGGCCGTTGTCACCGGCGGCACGCGCGGCATCGGCCGGGCCATCTCGCTCGCCCTGGCCGGCGCGGGCGCGACCGTGCTGGCGGGGTACCGGGTGGACGACGAAGCGGCGGCCGAGACCGAGCGGCTGCTCAAGGAGCACGGCGACGGTCACCGGACGGTGCGCGCGGACGTCACCGGGCCCGATCCGGCCCTCGCCGCGGCGTGCGAGGAGATGGGCCAGGTTCACATCCTCGTCAACAACGCCGGCATCGACGCCGCCGCTCTCTTCGATGAGGTGTCGACATCGGAGTGGCAGGAGGTGCTCGACGCCAACCTCGCCGGGGCGTACCGGGTCACGCAGGCGGTGCTGCCGTTGCTCGGCGAGGGCGCCAGCGTCGTCAACGTCGGCGCCGCCGTGGCGCTGCGCGGCCTCGCCACCCGCACCCACTATGGCGCGGCCAAGGCCGGCATCGTCGGCTTCACCCGGGCGCTCGCCAAGGAGCTCGGCCCGATGGGCGTACGCGTCAACGCGGTCGCGCCCGGCGTCGTGGAGACGGAGCCGCAGGCAGGCCTTCCCGAACAGATCTACGACCGGCTGCGCGCCGCGACCGCGTTCAATCGGCTCGCCACGCCCGCCGAGATCGCCGGCGTGGTGCTCTTCCTCGCCAGCCCGCTGGCCGGCTATGTCACCGGCAGTGTCGTCACCGTCGACGGGGGGATCTGATGGAAGCGACGGGCACCGTGGCCGTGTTCGGGCTCGGCGGCATGGGCGCCGCCATGGCCAGCCGGCTGCTGCGCGCGGGGTACGCGGTGTCCGTGTACAACAGGACCGCTGCGAAGGCCGAGCCGCTGGTCGCGGCCGGCGCCCGCGGCGCGACCTCTCCCGCGGACGCCGCGACCGGCGCGCGGACGCTGCTGCTCAGCCTGAGTGACGAGCCAGCGGTACGCGAGGTGCTGTTCGAGCGGCTCGATGGGCGCCTCGGCGACGGCGTGACGGTGGTGGACACGTCCACTGTGTCTCCCGCGTTCGCGCGGGAGTGCGCCGAAAGGGTCGCCGCCACTGGCGCGCGCCGCGTCGAGGCGTGCGTGCTCGGCAACGCCGCGCTCGCGCGGGCCGGGAGGCTGCGGGTACTGGCCGCGGGGGAGCCCGACGACGTGGCCGCCGTCGGGCCGTTGCTCGACGCGCTCGGCCAGCAGGTCCTGCACGTCGGCCCCGCCGGCATGGCGGCGACGATGAAGCTGGCCTTCAACCTGCTGCTCGGCGCCCAGGTGGCGACGCTGGCCGAAGCGGTGCGGTATGGCGTGGCGGCGGGGCTGGACCGCGACCAGTTGCTGGAGGCGATCGCGGAGAGTGGGTTCAGTTCGCTGCCGATGGCGTTTCGCGCCGACCTGATGCGCCGCCGCGCCTACGATCCGCCCGCGTTCCGCACCCGGCTGATGCACAAGGATCTGCGCTTCGCCGTCGACGACGCCGCTCGCCTGGGCGTGGGCCTGCCGGTGACAGCCACAGCGGCGGAGACTTTCGCCGCGACCATGCGGGCGGGCGCTGCCGACCTGGACGCCGCCTCCGTGCTCGACCACAGCCCGGCACAACCGTGATCAGGGCGTCCTTCACGTCGTCCTAGCGGCTTGAAGGACGCCCCGATCACGAAGGGGTGCCGAGCGCTGCCCGCAGCGCCGCGTAAGTGGGTGCCAGCTTGCGCAAGGCGGCGGCCGCCGCGAGATGGTCGCCCGCCACCAGGTCGTACTGGACACCGCCGAGCAGCCGCGCCTGCACATCGGCGATTTCGGCGGCGGTGCTGCGGCCGATCCTGCCCAGCCAGGCCGAGGTGTCGGCGAGCCGCCGAGCTCCCACACGCACCGCGAAGTGCACGAGGTGGCCGTGCGTCTTGGCGTCGAGATCGGCGGTGACCAGATCGGCGATCCGCTCCACTGTGGCACCGGCGCCGGGAGAGCCGTCGAGCCATCGCACGGCGTCGGGCAGCCAGCCGCGCAGCGCCCTTTCCGGGTCCACGTCGCGGACGCGCTGGAAGCCGGCCCGCATGGTGAACGGTGTCGAGGGGTAGGGCACGGTCTCGGCTCGCCACGCCGCGACGAACGCGGGAAGCGGCAGCGTCGCGTGTGGATGGCCGTGCGGGTCGTGAAGCGTCACGGTGGCGTCGTCCACAGTGAGCACCACGACGAAGTGGTCCGAACCGATGGGCGTTCCCTGGCCCGGCATGTAGCTGAGCAGCCCGAGCTCGACCGGCCCGACCAGCACGGGGCCGTCCTGGCACGCCTCGCGCAGCCGGCCGATCGCCGCGGCGGCGTCCCCGCCGGCGCTGCGTTCACACCTCCAGCCCAGCGCCTCGATCGCGAGGGTGAGCCCGATGTCGGGATTCCACCCGGCCGGGCTGAAGTACGGCAGGCCGGCGATGAACGTGGCCCCGAACGGCGATCCGGTCAGCACTTCGATCGCCGAGGGATCGTGCGCCCGTGCGCCCATCACCATCGCGAGGGAGTTGGCGTAGCAGTAGGGCCCGGAGCCAATGTATCGAACCGTCATGCCCGCAAGCCTTGCCTAATTTTGGCCTATTCCGGCACCCGTCCGGGCCGGTGACGTGCGTCACCGCCGCGCAGTTCGCGGTGCAGGGCGGCCACGGCCGCCCGTACGTCGTCGCGGATCACGTCGGTCAGGCCGTGCAGCGAGCCACCGGCGCTGGCTTCGACCCGGTCCAGTTCGGCTCGCCGCCGGTCCAGCTCAGCCCGTCCGGCGCCCGTCAGCTCGTACACGACGCGGCCGCACGCCCGTCGCTCGGCGACCAGGCCTTCGTCGACCATGCGGCGCAGCGGCGGGCATACCGTGCCCGGCGACGGGCTGTACCTTCCGCCGAACCGGTTTTCCAGCGACTGCATGAGCTCGTACTCGTGCTGGGGCCGCTCAGCGAGCAACCCCAGCAGCAGCACGGAAGACGTCATGAGGTGGCCCGGGTGACCGTGGCCCCCCGCCGCACGAGGGAGACGTCGCCGGTGACCGTCGTGGCGGCCATCGAGGACGCTCCGGTGCCGAGAGTGCCCCGCGCCGCGCGCGCCCCGCGCGGTCCCATCGGCTCGATCTCGGAGAACTGGCTCTCGATCCGGCCACTGGTCGACCGGACGTTCACCATCACGTCGGCGGGCTCCGGCAGTGCCAGCAGGACGTCGCCGCTGTGCGTGGTGACCGACACGTCGCCGCGCGAGGGCGGCCGGTTGTCGATGGTGACTCCTCCGGAATGCGTGGTGACTTGCACCGAGTGTGCCGCGCACTCGGCGAGCGTCACCTCGCCGGAGTGCGACTTGAGCCGCACGTTGCCAGAGTTCCAGACGGCCTCGATGGCGCCCGAGACGGTCCGGGCATCGATGAAGCCGGAGACGTCGGCCAGCGATACCTCGCCGTGTCCACCGTGGACCTCCAGCGAACCGCGCAGCCCTGACACGATGACGGCGGCCGAGACCACCCAGAGGTTGACGGGCACGTCGCGCGGTACCGCGATGGACAGCTCGACGCGAGGCTGGTGGCGTGGGCGGAGCGCGCCCCCGACGACCTGCCGCCAGGTGCGCCGGCGGTGCCGGATGTCGAGCAGCCCGTTGCGGTGCCGCTCGACGTGCATGGGGCCGTGTGCGACATCGGCGATCTCCACCTTGGCGCGGCGCTCCTCGGCGCCGACGACGCGCACGCTGCCGGACACGACGAACGCGTTGACCTGGCGCACGCCGTCGAAGGTGAATGTGGACGGTTCGGTGACGTTCACGCCGCGCTCCTTTCCCGTGCGCGGACGAGCCGCTCCAATTCGGTGACCATCTCGCTGGCCGGGATCATCCCGGCGACCTCCTCGGCGACCCGCCGCGCGGCCGCCATCGGGGCCGGCGACTCGACAAGGGTGCGGAACGCCTCCCGGATCACCCCGATGTCGCGTTGCCCCTCGGCCGTGTCGATAGCGGCGCCGTTGCCCACGGCGGTCACCCGCTCGGCGTACGGGAACTGGTCGGCGTACTGGGGGACGACGAGTTGCGGGATGCCGAGCCGGGACGCGGTCAGGGCCGTACCGGTGCCGCCGTGGAACGCCACCGCGGAGCTGCCGGCGAGGATGAGGTTCAGCGGGATCGTGCCCACGTGCACCAACCGGTCTCCGAGCAGGTCGAGCAGCTCCGGGTCGCAGCTGGGCACCGCCAGGACGACCTCGACGCCGTCCAGCCCGGCGACCGCCCTGACCAACCGGTCAATCAGCGTCTGGCCGTTGAGCGCCGGCATGTGGGTGCCCATGGAGATCACCACGCGCGGTCGGGTGGGTGGGGTCAGCGCCCACTTCGGTATCGAGCCGAGCCCGTTGTACGGCTCGTAGCGCAGCGGCCGGCCGGGCGGGTAGACGGTTACGGGGAGGCCGGGCGGGCCGGGGTCGAGGAGGACATCGGGCCCAGCCAGCCGGGAGAGGCCGAGCTCCCGGCAGTCCGACCGGGACTGCCGGCGAGCCCACCTCTCAAAGCCCTGGGTCAGCGGGTCGATGCCCCAGCGGTGCACCGCCACCGGGATGCCGAGCGCGGCACCCACCATCCGCCCGGCCAGCAGCATCGGGTCGGTCACGATGAGGTCGGGCTGCCACTGCCGGGCGAAAGCCAGGTACTCCTCCAGCATCCCCCGCATCATCCGGGTGTGGCTGACTCCGACGATGCCCCAGAACTCCTCGTCGGGCTTGCCCCAGACTTCGATCGGCAGCGCGTCGCCGGGAAGCCGGCTGCGCAGGAACTGGACGTCGTCGTAGTCGGGTCCAATGGCGACGGTGTTGAGGCCGACCCTGCCGGCGTCCGCGCACATGTTCTGGGGCAGGGCCACGAGCACATCGTGGCCGGCGGCGCGCAGCGCCCAACCGAGGGGCACCATCGGCATCAGGTGGGTCATTACGGCGTGCGGTGAAATGAGGACACGCAAGGCTTCCTCCGGAAACGGGACGTAGTGGGTCTGCCGCAGTGTCCGGCCGTCCGGTCCAGAACCGGTGGAGCCGTCGCCGACCACTGGTACTCCAGCGGTCCTTGAACGCGCGCGCACAGGATTCCGGCATGTCCCGTACGCTCATCGTCGCTCGCATGCGTCCCGAGGACGCCGAAGCGGTCGGCGGTCTCTTCGCCGAGTCCGACGCGACCGAACTGCCGCACCTCATCGGCGTACGCCGCCGGACCCTGTTCCACTTCCACGAGTTGTACTTCCACCTCATCGAGTCCGGCGAGCAGATCACCGAGCCGCTGTACCGCAACCGCAGCCACCCGCTGTTCCAGGACGTCAACACGAAGCTGGCGGCCTACATGCGGCCCTACCATCCCTCGTGGCGCGAGCCCAAGGACTCGATGGCCACGCCCTTCTACTCATGGACGGCGGACTGAGCACTATGGACGCCACGGTGAGGAAGATCAAGTCCGGCGAGGTCGCGGCCAACCGCAAGCGCGGCGGCGACCTGCGGGTGATGCTCAGCCCGCTCACGGTCGGAGCCAGGTCAGGCTTCATGGGCGTGGGCACGCTGGCCCCCGGCGAGCGCATCTCCGAGCACTACCACCCGTACTCCGAGGAGTTCGTCTACGTCGTCAGCGGCACCATCCGGCTGATCACCAGTGGCGACCGGCCGCTCGACGTCGCAGCCGGCGAGGCGGTGATGGTGCCGATGAACACCCGGCATCGCATCGAGAACCACGGCACCGAGCCGGCGTTCGTGGTGTTCCACTCCAGCCCGCTCGCGCCGGACCCGGCGCTCGGACACGTCGACACCGAGCCAGCACCGGGCCCGGGCGAGGACCCCAAGGTCGGCGGCGTCGATGGCACCGCGTAGCGCGGTCGTCACCGGGCTCGGCGTGGTCGCGCCCGGTGGCGTCGGTGTCAAGCAGTACTGGGAGTTCCTCGTCGCGGGAAAGCCGGCCAGCCGCGCCATCTCGCTGTTCGACGCGTCAGCGTTCCGTTGCCGGGTCGCGGCCGAGTGTGACTTCGACGCCCGCGCCGCGGGCCTTACGCCGCAGGAGATCCGGCGCATGGACCGGGCCGCCCAGTTCGCCGTCGTCGCCGCCCGCGAGGCGCTCGCCGACAGCGGTCTGGAGGCCACTGACCTGCCGGTCAGCCGGACCGCCGTCAGCATCGGCAACGCCGTCGGCAACACGATCCTCATGGAGCAGGAGTACGTCGTGACCAGCGACGGCGGGCAGCGGTGGCTGTGCGACCAGAGCTACGCGGTGCCCTACCTGTACCAGACGATGGTGCCGAGCACGATGGCGCAGGAGGTCGCGCTCGACTGCGGCGCCGAGGGACCGGTCGCTGTCGTGTCGACCGGGTGCACGTCCGGACTGGACGCCATCGGCTACGCCAGCCAGCTCATCGAGGAAGGTTCGGCCGACGTGGTGGTGGCCGGCGCCACCGATGCGCCGATCTCACCGATCACCGTTGCCTGCTTCGACGCGCTGCACGCCACGACAACCCGCAACGACGACCCGGAGCACGCGTGCCGGCCGTTCTCCGCTGACCGGGACGGCCTGGTGCTCGGAGAGGGCTCCGCCGTGCTGATCCTGGAGGAGCGGGAGCGAGCCCGGCGCCGCGGCGCGCATGTCTACTGTGGAATTGCTGGTTACGGCAGTCGCGCCAACGCCTTCCACATGACCGGGCTCAAGCCGGACGGGCGGGAGCTGGGCGAGGCCATCCGGGTCGCGTTGCGCCAGAGCCGGCTCGCGCCCGACGGGATCGACTACGTCAACGCGCATGGCTCCGGCACCCGTCAAAACGACCGGCACGAGACCGCCGCGGTCAAGTCGGCGCTGGGTGACCACGCCTACCGGGTACCGATGAGCAGCATCAAGTCGATGATCGGCCACTCGCTCGGTGGCATCGGCGCGATCGAGCTGCTCACCTGCGCACTGTCCATCGAGCACGGTGTGGTGCCACCGACGGCCAACTACACCTCCGCCGACCCCGAGTGCGACCTGGACTACGTGCCCAACGAGGCGCGGGAGATGCCGGTCGGCACGGTACTGAGCGTCGGCAGCGGCTTCGGCGGCTTCCAGACCGCGGTGGTGCTCGACCGTGACGGCGGGCGCCCATGAGCGAGGCCGTCATCACCGGTATCGGGGTCGTCAGCCCCGTGGGCGTGAGCGTGCCCGAGTACTGGGAAGCCACGCTCGCGGGCAAGCTCGGCATCGACCGGATCAGCCGCTTCGACCCCAGCGGGTACACGGTGAAGCTGGCCGGCGAGGTGCGCGGCTTCGACGCGGCCGGCGTGCCGGCGCGGGTGCGGGCACAGACCGACCGGATGACGCACTTCGCGCTCGCCGCCGCGGACGACGCCCTTGCCGACGCCGGCCTCACCGCAGACGACCTGGCGGCACTGCCCGAATACGAACTCGCGGTGGTGACCGCCGACTCGTCCGGCGGCGCCGAGTTCGGGCAGCGCGAGCTGGAGAAGCTGTGGCGCGAAGGCCCGCGCAGCGTCGGGGCCTTCATGTCGGTGGCGTGGTTCTACGCGGCCACGACCGGTCAACTGTCCATCCGGTACGGCCTGCGCGGCGCCTGCGGAGTGGTAGCCACCGAGCAGGCGGGCGGGCTCGACGCCCTCGGCGGGGCGCGGCGGCAGCTTCGTCGTGGCGGTGCCCGGCTGGTACTGAGCGGTGGCACAGACGCCTCGCTCTCCCCGGCCGGGCTCGTGGCGCAGATGGCGAACGAGCGGATGAGCGGCGGCACCCACCCCCACGACGCCTACCTGCCCTTCGACGCCCGCGCCCGCGGGTACGTGCCGGGGGAGGGCGGCGCGATCCTCATCGTCGAGGACGCCGAGGCGGCCCGCGCTCGGGGCGCCCCCCACATCTACGCCCGGATCAGCGGGTACGCGGCCACGTTCGACCCGCCGCCGCGCGCCCATCGCCCGCCCACCCTGCGCCGGGCCATCGACCTCGCGCTCGCCGACGCCGGCATCGAGCCGGGCGAGGTGGACGTGGTCTTCGCCGACGCGTACGGCGTGCCCGCGCTGGACCGGCACGAAGCCGAGGCGCTGTCGGCCGTGTTCGGCGCGCACGCCGTGCCGGTGACCGCCCCCAAAACGATGACCGGCCGCCTGTACGCGGGCGCCGGCGCCCTGGACACCGTCAGCGCCGTGCTGGCGATGCGCGACGGCCTCATCCCGCCGACCGTCAACGTGCGACCCCCGGACGGCCATCCCCTCGACCTGGTCCTGGACCGGCCACGGCGTGCCCCGGTGCGCTGCGCGCTGGTGGTCGCCCGCGGCTACGGCGGGTTCAACGCGGCCGTCGTCCTGCACTCGGTATCCACCATGGAGGGAGCAACCCGATGAACCTGCTGACCAACGACGAACTGCGCGACATCATGCGGGCCTGCGTCGGAAACGAGCCGGCCGCCGAACTGGAAGGCGACATCTTCGACCGTACGTTCAGCGACCTGGCGTTCGACTCGCTGGCGGTACTGGAGGTCGCCGCCCGCCTCCAGGAGACGTACCGGATACCAGTGCCCGACGAGGCCGTGGAGAAGATGAAGACCCCGCGCGACGTCGTCGACTACATCAACCAGCAACTCGCCGCGGCGGCCTGACATGCCCGGCCGCACCGAGAACGCGGTGGTCATCGCCGCGCCCATGGATCTGGTCTGGCGGCGCACCAACGATGTGGCGAACTGGCCGAGCCTGTTCACCGAGTACGCCAGCGCGGAAATCCTGCGCCACGACGGGGAAACGGTGCGCTTCCGGCTCACCACCCATCCGGACGAGCACGGCGAGCAGCACACCTGGGTCTCCGAGCGCACACCGGACCAGGAAAGCCGCACCGTGCGCGCCCGGAGGGTCGAGGCGGGGCCGTTGCTGGAGTACATGAACCTGACGTGGACGTACCGCGACGTGCCCGGCGGGGTCGAGCTCCGCTGGGTGCAGGAGTTCGCGGTGACGCCGGCCGCACCGGTCGACGACCGGGGCGCCGAGCGCTTCCTCAACCAGCAGACCGCCGTCGAGATGGCGAACATCAAGCGGGTACTGGAGGCGGAGGCGGCATGATCCGGGTACTGCTGCCGCTGGCCCTCATGGGCAGCGGGCTGGCCGCCGGCGGTCTGATGATCTCGGCGTTGGGTGGCGCACCGCTGCTGCTCACGCTGTCTACAAAGGACTACATTCCGATACACCAGTTTCTGGTTACGCGGTTCGACCCGTTCATGCCGATCGCGCTGCTGACCGGGCTGGCCGCCGACGTGGTGCTCGCCGCCACCGCACCCAACGCGGCGGCGCGCGGCCTCGCCGCCGCGGGCGCGACGCTGCTGGTCGCCGCCGTCGCGGTGTCCATCACCAAGAACGTGCCCATCAACAAGTGGGTCAGCCGGCTCGACCCGCGGATGCGCTGGCGCAACTGGAACCTCGTCCGCACCGCACTGGCCGTGATCGCCCTGCTGTGCAACGCCGCACTCGTGTCCACCGTGGTCTGACATCGGGAAGGAGCAAGACGTGAGCGACACCAAGCCGGTCTTCCGGGTGCTGCTGCGCGCGCAGATCGCACCCGGCAAAGAGGAGGCTTTCGAGGAGGCCTGGCGCGGCGTCGGGAACGCCGTGACGGGCGACCCGGCCAACCTCGGGCAGTGGCTGCTGCGCAGCAACGACGAGGAGTCCGTGTACTACATCATCAGCGACTGGGTCGACGAGCCGAGCTTCCGGGTCTTCGAGCGCAGTGACCAGCACCTGGAACACCGGCAGCGGTTGCACCCGTACCGCACCGGCGGCTCCATGACCACGATGACGATGGCCGTCGACCTCGCCAAGCCGCTGGCGGTGGCGGAATGAGCGCCGCCCGCGTGCTCATCTTCTACCGCGCCCCGGATGACGACCCGGACGCGGTCGAGCGCGGCTACCACGAGGTCAGCCCGCAGATGAAGGGCACGCCCGGCCTGACACGGAACGAGCTGCTCCAGGACGTCAACGACACACGGTCCTATGTGGTCTGGAGCGAGTGGGAGAGCCTGGCCGCGTTTCAGGCATGGGAGTCCGGCCCCAACCATCGGGGCCGGACCTCGCCGCTCCGCCCGTACCAGGACCGCAGTGGCGAGCGTCCACATTACGGGGTCTTCGCGGTCAAGGCGGCGTACCAGTGAGCGTGTTGCGGTATCCGTTCGACCGATCCGATCCGGTGCGACCGCCGGACGAGTTCGCGGCGCTGCGGTCCACCGCGTCCCCAGCGCTTGTGACCATGCCGACCGGTGACCAGGCCTACCTCGTGACCCGGCACGAGCAGGCCAAGCTGGTGCTGTCGGACGAGCGGTTTTCCACCAACCGGAACCGGCCCGGTGCCGCGGCTCCGGTGTCGATGGCCCGGGACGACAGCATGATGAGCGCCGACCCGCCCGAGCACACCCGGCTGCGGCGGCTCGTGAGCAAGGCGTTCACCGCCCGCCGCGTCGAGGGACTCCGGCCGCGCATCGCCGAGCTGACAGGCGAGCTCCTCGACGCGATGGCGGCAGCCGGGCCACCGGCCGATCTGCGGGCCGCTCTCGCCAAGCCGCTGCCGATCCTCGTCATCGCAGAGCTGCTCGGCGTGCCCGATGTGGACCGCGAACGGCTCGCCGGATGGTCCACGCGGATGTCCGGGCTCACCGCGTACCCGCCGGAGCAGATCCGCGCGGCCCGCGACGAGTTCCGCGCGTACCTGGGCGAGCTGCTCGCCGCCAAGCGGGCACAGCCAGGTGACGATCTGCTCAGCGCGCTCATCGCCGCGCGCGACGAGGGCGGCCGGCTCAGCGACTCCGAGCTGGTTTCGCAGACCCTGCTGCTGCTGTTCGCGGGGCACGAGAGCACCGGCAACCAGATCGGCAACGGGGCGGTCGCGCTGCTCGGCTCGCCGTCGAGGTACGCCGCGCTCTGCCGGAATCCGTCTACCGTGGACTCGGTAGTGGAGGAGCTGCTGCGGTACGCGCCGCCGGGAGACGGGGCGCAGCTGCGGATAGCCGTCGCCGACGTGCGACTCGGCGACGTCCTGGTGCCAGCCGGCAGCACCGTACTCGTAGCGATCGGAGCGGCCAACCGGGACGGTGACGTCTTCGCCAACCCGGACGCGTTCGACCCGGCCCGCGCGACCAACCAGCACCTGACGTTCGGCCACGGCATCCACTTCTGCCTCGCGGCGGCGCTCGCCCGGGCCGAACTGCAGATCGTGTTTCGCGCGCTGTGCGCCCGCTTCTCCTCGCTGCGGCTCGCTGTGCCGCCCAACGAGCTTCGCTGGCAGCAGGGCATGCGGCTGGCCGGGTACGAAGAGATTCCGGTGCGCTGGTGAGCTTCCTGCGGGCGGTCGACTCGGTATCGGTACGCGACGGCGGCGCCACGGCCGTCAAGCGGATCGTCGCCGACGACCCGTACCTGACCGGACACTTTCCGGGCGAGCCCATCTATCCGGGGGTGTTCCTGGTGGAGTCGGCCCGTCAGGCGATCGCCGGAATGGTCGGTGGAGCCGTCGCACTGGAGGCGGTCGTGGAGGCCCGTTTCTCGGCACCGCTGCGGCCCGGCGACGCGGTCGTCCTCGACGCGATGCGAGTGCCCGAGTCGCCGCCGGATGTGATCCGTGCGCGTGTGACGGCCGTGGACAGCGCCGGCACCCGAATCGGGCGCTGCGTCATCGACGTACGGCCGGTCAACGATGGATGACGTCCTCGGGCTGCTGCCCCACGGGTACCCGATGCGTCTGGTGGATCGGGTGCTGAGCGTCCGTCCGGGCGTCGACCTCGACGCTGCGTCCGTGATCAGCGCCCGCGAGCCCTGCTACGCCGCCGGCACCGGCCCGTACCCGGAGGTCCTCCTGCTGGAGTCGCTGGTCCAGGCGGCGGCCATTCTCTGGCTCGCCGGCGGCGAGGCCGATGGCCCGGCGGAGGTTCTGTTAGCGGCCGTGCGCGGGGCGCGTTTCGGCGCCGCCGTCTACCCTGGCGACGTGGTGCGGCACCAAGCCGTACTCCGCTCGGCCACCCCGCGCCGCGCGATCCTGGCCGGCCGCTCGGTACTGGCCGAGCCGGGCGGTGCGCTCACGCTCGAAGTCCGGGAGATCGTGCTGGCGCGCCGCCCCGCGTGACTTCAGCGGCACTCCAGCACCGCGCGACAGTAGACCGGCACGGTATGTGAATGCGGTGGTTGCGGATAATCGCCCGGGAGTTCCTCGCGGGCTGCGCGCACGTGGGCGCGGCCTACTTCGGAATCAGCCATGAACTGCCCCGAAGGCCGGTGCCGCGCGTGGACGCGTTTGGAGCAAGCCACGAGCCTTCCCGAAGTTCCGTGCCGCGGGTCGACGAGCCGCCACCCGCGTCACCCGAGCGCCTGGCCCGGCACGTGCCGCCAACGCCGGTGGAGCGTCGACTGTGGGCACAGTTCGGCGAGCGACCGTGACGCCGATCGGCGACTGGAGTGACAGGCATCCCCTTGAACAGCGTGCGCCGCGCGCTCCCGGCCGTCCGCAGGGGGCAGGGGGGGGTGGGCGGCGGGCGGCGCCGCCCGCCCGTCGCGTCGATCAAGGGCGATTGCATGGATCAAGGGCAAATGCGCGCGGAAATGAGATCGAACCGCGTGCATTCGCCCTTGGTCGGCGGCGGGAGGGGGGCCGCCCGGGCCCAGTCGGGGGGCCAGCGGGCT
>NZ_JAIBNX010000204.1 GCF_026130045.1 Micromonospora sp. CPCC 205371 | reverse complement strand
GGCGCGGAGCGGCGCACGGCGCGGAGCGGCGCACGGCGCGGAGCGGCGCACGGCGCGGAGCGGCGCACGGCGCGGAGCGGCGC
Organism: Micromonospora sp. CPCC 205371; assembly: GCF_026130045.1. Lineage (GTDB taxonomy): Bacteria > Actinomycetota > Actinomycetes > Mycobacteriales > Micromonosporaceae > Phytohabitans. Next base: position 15,426 of record NZ_JAIBNX010000204.1, on the reverse strand, counting down.
ACGGCGCGGAGCGGCGCACGGCGCGGAGCGGCGCACGGCGCGGAGCGGCGCACGGCGCGGAGCGGGGCTGGGAAGTGGGGAGGCGGGCCTTGACATTCATCGCTGTGAGCGCTCACAGTATGTCGGCAGTGTTACGTACGTAACTCCTCGTCACATGACTGTGAGCGCTCACATGAAGAAGTTACGAACCGTCATCGTCGTCTTCACCGCCATCCTCGCCACGGGCGCAGTGCCGACCACGGCCGCCCAAGCCGCCCCCACCCTCCAGAATCCCGGATTCGAAGACGGCCTCGCCGGGTGGCGCAGCACCGCCTCCGTTGCCGCCGGCGGCCACACCGGGGCCCAGCGCCTCGCCCACACCGGTGCAGCCATCACATACCAGCCCATAAAGGGGCTCGCGCCTGGGGCGTACACCTTGCGCGTCTGGGTGCGCGGCGGTGGCGCGGCGTCCGCCGGGCTGACCGGCTGCGGCGCCACGGATCGTCGCGTCGACGTGCCGCGCACCGGCCCCGACCTGTGGGTCCAGGTCGCGGTCAGCGCCTGGGTCGGCGGCCACTGCACGATCACGCTGTCGTCGCGCGACTGGGCCGACTTCGACGATGTCACTCTTACCAGGGGTGCGCTCGATCCAGTACGGATCAAGGGCGCCGACATCTCGCACCTGGCCAAGAACGAGGCGTATGGCGCGGTTTACCGCGATCGAAGCGGCCGGCGTGGCGACGCCGTGCGGATTCTGCGCGCGAACGGCGTCAACTATGCGCGCCTCAAGGTCTGGGTCGACCCGGTAGACGGGTTCAACAGCAAGGAGCGCGTGCTCGCGATGGCCAAGCGGGTCAAGGCGCAGGGCATGAGGCTGCTGATCGACTTCCACTACTCGGACGCGTGGGCCGACCCGGGCAAGCAGAACAAGCCCGCCGCATGGGCGGACCTGCCGTTCGACCAGCTCACGCAGGCTCTCTACGACCACACGTACGACGCGATCGCCGGGCTGCGGGCGCAGGGTACGCCGGCCGACATGGCGCAGGTCGGCAACGAGATCAACGGTGGGATGCTGTGGCCGGACGGCCGGTGGGACAACTGGGACGGGCTCGCCGCGCTGTTGACCACTGGTAGCAACGCCGTCAAGGCGGCATCACCGTCCACAAAGGTCGCGCTGCACCTCGCCGAGGGTGGCAACAACGGCGGCCACCGCTGGTGGTTCGACAACGCGGTGTCGCGCGGCGTGCCGTTCGACGTCATCGCGGTGTCGCATTACGTGTACTGGCACGGGCCGCTCGGCGCGCTTCAGGCCAACCTCATGGACCTGACCGTCCGATATGGAAAGCCGGTGGCGGTCGTGGAGACGGCGTACGGGTTCACGCTCGAACAGGACGACCACGAGACCAACATCTTCAACGCGTCGCTGGCGCAGACCGGCGGCTACCCGGCCACGCCGGAGGGTCAGGCCGACGCGCTGCGCGACATCTTCAACGTCGTCGCGGCGGTGCCCAACAGCCTGGGCGTCTTCTACTGGGAGCCGACCTGGACCGCCGTCGACGGCGCCGGCTGGGATCCGGCCGATCCGTCCTCTGGGGACGGTTGGGAGAACCAGGCTGTCTTTGACTACTCGGGGCGGGCGCTGCCCGCACTCCGCGTCTTCGGGAGGTTCTGATGAGGGTACGCCTCGCGTTGCTGGCCACCGCGGTCCTGCTGATACCGGCTGCGAACGCCACGCCCGCCTCAGCGGCCACGACTCTGACCAACGCAGGGTTTGAGTCTGGGCTCAGCGGGTGGAGTGGCAACGGGTACACCGAGTCGGGCGGGCGGTCGGGTAGCCGGCTCACGCACTGGGCGTCGTCGGCGTACCAGTGGGAGACGCGCCAGACGCTGACCGGGCTCACCAACGGCAGCTATACGGCGCGCGCCTGGGTGCGCTCCGGCGGCGGCCAGAACGCCGCGTACCTGGCCCTGAAGAACTGCGGCAGCGCCGAGCAGCGGGCCACGGTGCCGGCCAGCGACGCGTGGACGCAAATCTCCGTAACGCTGAACGTGTCGGGCGGGAACTGCACCGTCAGCCTGTTCTCCAACGCGAACGCCGGCAACTGGGCCAGCTTCGACGACATCACGTTCGGCCCGACGTCGAACGGAGGCGGCAGCACGATCCAGATCCGTGGCGTGGACATCTCCACGCTGAAGAAGAGCGAAGACCGCGGCGGCGTGTACCGGGACAGCGCCGGCACGCAGCACGACGCACTCACGCTCCTGCGCTCCAGCGGGGTCAACTACGCCCGGCTCAAGGTGTGGGTGAACCCGGCCGACGGCTACAACAACAAGTCCCGGGTGCTCACGATGGCCAGCCGCGTCAAGGCGCAGGGCATGAAGCTGCTGGTCGACTTCCACTATTCCGACTCGTGGGCCGACCCGGGCAAGCAGAACAAGCCCGCCGCGTGGGCGTCGATGTCGTTCAGCCAGCTCCGGCAGGCGGTGTACGACCACACCTACGACGTGCTGAACGCGTTGAGGGCGCAGGGCACGACGGCCGACATGGTGCAGGTGGGCAACGAGATCAATGACGGCATGCTGTGGCCGGACGGACGCAGCTCCAACTGGGCCAACCTGGCCTCGCTGCTCACCGCGGGCAGCCAGGCGGTCAAGGCGGTGTCGTCGTCGACGCAGGTGATGCTGCACCTCGCCGAGGGTGGCAACAACAGCCAGCACCGCTGGTGGTTCGACCAGGCCACGTCGCGCGGCGTGCCGTTCGACGTGATCGGGGTGTCGCACTACATCTACTGGCACGGATCGGTCGCGAGCCTCCAGTCGAACCTGATCGACCTCGCTGGGCGGTACGGCAAGCCGATCGCGGTCGTCGAGACGGCGTACGGCTTCACGCTCAGCCAGGACGATGGCGAGCCGAACATCTTCAACTCGTCGTTGCAGCAGGCCGGCGGGTACCCGGCGAACGCGCAGGGCCAGACCGACGCGCTGCGGGCCGTTTTCAACGCGGTCAAGGCGGTGCCGAACGGGCGCGGGCTCGGCGTCTTCTACTGGGAGCCGACGTGGACGGCGGTGACCGGCAACGGCTGGGACCCGACCAACCCGTCGTCCGGCAACGGCTGGGAGAACCAGGCCCTCTTCGACTACTCCGACCGGGCCCTGCCCGCGCTGCAGGTGTTCACAAACCCCTGACGGCGAGCTCCAGCACGATCGACTGCCCGGCCGATCGCGGTGCCCCCGCGATCGGCCGCGGCATGCCCACGGCCTCACCCTGCACGAAGTCGACGCCGTACCCGCGCAGCAGGTCGATCGTCGCGTCGTCCTTCACGTACTCGGCCGCGGTCAGGATTCCCAACGCCCTGCACATCTGCACCAGCGAAACCACCATCGCCTGAGCCGCCGGTGAGTTCCGGATGTCCACAATGAACTCGCCATCGATCTTCACGAGGTCGATGGGGAACGACCGCAGGTAGCTGAACGAGCTGTACCCCGTGCCGAAGTCGTCGAGCGCGAGCTGGCAGCCGAGCTCCCGGACGCCGTTCGCGAACGCCAGGGCCTGCGCCCGGCTGCCGATGATCGCCGTCTCGGTCATCTCGAAGGTGACCTGCCTGGGGTCGACGCCGTACTGGTCGATGAGGTCGCACACGTGGCCCAGCAGGTCCGGGTCGTCCAGCGAACGCGCGTTGAGGTTCACCTGGTAGTGCGACGTCGGCGGCCCTTGGGCGATCAGCTCCATGGTCCGGTCGAGCACCCACCGGTCGATCACCGGCATCTCGTCGACCCGCTCGGCGATGTCGAGGAACGGAGACGGCGACACCGGTTCGCCGGCGTCGTTCAGCGGCCGGAGCAGGATCTCTTGGCGAGTGATCTGGTTGAGCCGCAGGTCGAGGATCGGCTGGGTGTACAGCGTGAAGCCGTTGCCTGCCACGGCCGCGCGTACGCGGGTGCGGCAGGTCTCCGCCCGCTCGTCGGCCGGCGCGGGCTGCGGCCAGGCGTGCAGGCTCTCGCCGGTCTCCTTGGCCCGCCGCCACGCCGACTCGGCGTCGATGATCAGATCGAAGCTGGACGCCCCGTCGCCTACCCGGTATCGCACCAGGCCGCCCCACGCGTTGACCCGCAGCCGATGCCGTCCGGCCACAAAGGACTGGCCGCGGAGGGCCTCGACGATGGCCCGTGCGCGGGCGGTCGCCGCTCGCAGCGGCGTGTCGTGCATGAGGACGCCGAGCTCGCCGTAGCCGACCACACCGCACAGGTCGCCACGCTTGGCGACCTGCATGACAAAGGCGGCGACAGCGGCCGACAGGCCGGCCTCAGGGCTGGAGCCGTCGGCCTCCGCCGGGCCCGCCATCTCGGTCGCCACGACCAGCAATGCTCCGGTACCGGCACGAAGCGCCCGCTCCACCTCGTCGGTGAACCGGACCCGGGTGAGGAGCCCGGTCACCGGGTCGGCGTGCGGCGGCTCGACGCGCACGGTCTGGCGGCGCCGCGCGAGCCGGTCACGCTCCTGGCGAGCGAGCTCCAGCTCGGTGACGTCTTCGACGGTGGCGACGATCCCGTACGGCCGGTGGCCCTCGCCCGCGACCACCTCGATCATGGCGTGGACGTATCGCGTGGTGCCGTCGTGCCGGATCACGCGGCACGTGGTCTCCGTGACGGTGCCTCTGACCCACGCGCGCACCGCGGCCCGGTGCGCCTGGATGGCGTCGGCGGGGTGGACGGCCGCGAAGAGCGAGTCGATCGACGGCCGCACCGCGCCGGGCGGGCGCCCCAGGATCAGGGACATGTCGTCGGACCAGGTCAGTTCGCCGGTATCGGCCAGCCACGTGACGCTGCCGAGCTTGGCGAGCTGAGCGGCCCGCACGATTCGGGTCACCTCGTCGGCGACCGTGGTCAGCGGGTCGGACGGGTCGACGTCGCCGACCACGTCGAGTCCCGCGGCGGTGGCGTCGGCGTACCGCCTCAGGACCTGGTCAGCGGCGCGCCGAGCGCGTGCCGACTCGAACGAGGTGGGCGTAGGGTCGGCGGCCAGCGCCAGGATGTCGTCGAGGTCCATCGTCACGCCCTGAACCCGGCCTCTTCGGCGATCCGCCGCAGGCGCTGCCGGGCCACGCGCTTGTAGGTGCGCACGGTGTTGTACGCGACTCCGAGCACCCGGGCGATCTCCTCGTCGGACCAGCCGTCGAGCGACATCTGGAGGATCTCGCTCTGGCGCCGGGGCAGTTGCCGCAGCCACTCGGCGAGCAGGTCGCGCGCCTCTTGGGCGTTGGTCGGCGCGGCGAGCAGCCGGTCCGGCACCTCGTCGAGGGTCGTCATGCTGTTCTGGCGCCGCAGGCCCTGCTGGGCCATCAACTTGTACCGCGCGGTCTTGATCAGCCAGCCGAGCGGCTTGTCGAACTCGCGGAGGTGCCCCCATTTGGCCCACGCCGTGATGAAGACCTCCTGCGTGGCCTCCTGCACGAGGTCGAGGTCGGCGCACTGGCCCTGCAGGAACCGCCGGACCTTCGGGTGGTACTCGTGGCAGAAGACCTCGAACGAGGCGCGGAGCTCCGCCGCGGCCGCTGCCTCCGCGCGTGCGGCCACCGGCTCGACCACGCTCATGTCGCCGCCTCCTGACCCATCATGTCCCCCTCCGCAGTTATGCTCCTGCATATCACTCTCTGTTGAGGAGACGATGAAGGGGTCGTGCGTACGTCGAGATTCTTTCTTGTTCGGCGGCAGCGTTTCTAGCAGGTGTGATTCATACGATCATCCAGATAGACAAGCCGTACGATCCAGTCACGCTACGTGGCGGTCACGACACTATTTGTCCGGCAGAGCGCCGGCCGTCACGATCTCATGATCGAGTAACCCGGCCTGCCCCGCGTCGACGCGGGCACGCGCCGTGAACAACACCGTCAGGCCGCGGGTGGCGACCTCGCGGACCCACGCCCCGAGGTCGGCGCGAGCCGCCGCGTCGAGCCCCGCCAGCGGGTCGTCGAGCAGCAGCACCTGGGGACGGTTCATCAGGGCAGCCGCGAGATCGAGCCGCTGGCGAAGCGCGGCGGGATAGCCGCACACCGGCTCGTGCGCGGCGTCCATGAGGTCGAGGCGGGCCAGCAGGCAGGCCGCACGGTGCCGCGCCTGCTCGGCATCGAACTGGAGCAGCCGCCCCACCAGCAGCAGCCGCTCCAGCCCGGTCAGCTTCTCGTCGATCGCGGCGTACCGGATCGGGGCACCGGTCAGCTCGCGCACCCGGTCGGCGTAGCGGACGACGTCGTAGCCGCCGACCTGCGCCCATCCCCGTGCAGGCCTCCGGAGCCCTGCGAAGATCCGCAGCGCTCCACCCGCCTCCTGGCCTCCGACCAGCCCAAACACCGCACCGCGGGGCACCGCGAGATCCACAGAACCGAGCAGTCCCGCCGCCTGGATGGCGTATTCCACGTCACTCACCTCCGGCATCCACTTGTCGAGCGATACGTTACCGATATATCGTCAACGTATCAACGACAGGACGAAGGAGAACTGAGATGGGATTCCGCAGAAGCGCACATCACCTGCACGAGGCACGCATGCGTGGCTTTGGATTCGGGCCGCCCTTCGGGGGCGGCTGGGGAGGCCCTGGCGGCCACGGACACGGCCGTCACGGTCGCGGCGGCGGTCGCCGGCAGAACGTACGGGCCGCCGTCCTGGCGCTGCTCGTCGAGCGCCCGATGCACGGGTACGAGATGATCCGCGAGCTGGAGAGCCGCACCGGCGGCATCTGGCGGCCGAGCCCCGGCTCGATCTACCCGACGCTCCAGCTGCTCGAAGATGAGGGGCTGATCGTCGCGGATCAGCCGGGCGAGGGCCGCAAGCGGTTCACGCTGACCGACGCCGGGCGTGAAGAGGCGACCCGGGCCGCCGAGGCCCCGCCGTGGCAGGAGTTCGCCGACGACACCGTGTCGCAGGCGCAGGACTTCCGCGACGCGGCGTTCGGCATCATGAATGCGCTGCGCCAGGTCGGCTTCAACGGCACGGCCGAGCAGCGTACCCGGGCCGAGGGGCTCCCCAGCGAGACCAGGCGCAAGTTGTACGCGATTCTCGCGGGGTGGGAGTGCCCGGGTTTGGGCGAAGGGGCCGGGCACCGCCGGGCCCTTTCGCGTGTGCTCAGTGGACGGTGACCTGCGGGCCTAGCGCCAGGTCGCGGAGCTCTTCCGGCAGCTCGGCGCCCATCTCGTCGGCCAGGCGGACCGCCTCTTCGATCAGGGTCTCGACGATCTGCGACTCCGGCACGGTCTTGATGACCTTGCCCCTGACGAAGATCTGGCCCTTGCCGTTGCCGGACGCGACGCCCAGGTCGGCCTCGCGCGCCTCGCCGGGACCGTTGACCACGCAGCCCATGACGGCGACCCGCAGCGGCACCGGCAGCCCTTCCAGGCCCGCCGTCACCTGCTCGGCCAGCGTGTAGACGTCGACCTGCGCCCGACCGCACGACGGGCAGGACACGATCTCCAGACCGCGCTCGCGCAGCCCCAGCGACTCCAGGATCGCCTGGCCGACCTTGACCTCTTCGACCGGCGGAGCCGACAGCGACACCCTGATCGTGTCGCCGATGCCCTCGGCGAGCAGGGCACCGAACGCCACCGCCGACTTGACCGTGCCCTGGAAGGCCGGTCCGGCCTCGGTCACGCCCAGGTGCAGCGGGTAGTCGCACTGGGCGGCGAGCTGGCGGTACGCCCGGATCATGACGACGGGGTCGTTGTGCTTCACCGAGATCTTGATGTCGCGGAAGCCGTGCTCCTCGAACAGCGAGCACTCCCACAGCGCCGACTCGACCAGCGCCTCGGCGGTCGCCTTGCCGTACTTCTCCATGAGCCGCTTGTCGAGCGAGCCCGCGTTGACGCCGATCCGGATCGGTACGCCGGCGGCGGACGCCGCCCGCGCGATCTCGGCGACCTTGTCGTCGAACGCCTTGATGTTGCCCGGGTTGACCCGCACCGCCGCGCACCCGGCGTCGATCGCCGCGAACACGTACTTGGGCTGGAAGTGGATGTCGGCGATGACCGGGATCTGCGACTTCTTCGCGATCGCCGGCAGTGCCTCGACGTCGTCGGCGGACGGCACGGCCACCCGCACGATCTGGCAGCCCGACGCGGTCAGCTCGGCGATCTGCTGGAGCGTCGCGTTGACGTCGGCGGTCAGCGTCGTGGTCATGGACTGCACGGTCACCGGTGCGCCGCCACCGACCGGCACCGAACCGACCATGATCTGGCGGGACCGGCGCCGCTCCGCCAGCGGCGGGGGCGGCACAGCGGGCATACCGAGGGAAATGGCGGTCACAGGTGGCTCATCTCAGAAGGGCAACTCGATCGGATTGAGAATATCCGCCGCCACTGTAAGCAGGGTGAATCCACCGAATATGAGGATTACCACGTAAGTGACCGGCATGAGCTTGAAGTAGTCGACGCGGCCCGGATCGGCCTTGCCCAGCTTCGCGTAGAGCCACGAGCGCACCCGCTCGAACCACGCGATCGCGATGTGCCCGCCGTCGAGCGGCAACAGCGGCAGCAGGTTGAAGATGCCGACGAAGAAGTTCAGCGCGGCAAGCAGCAGGATGAACGACGGCCACTCGCCGCGGTCGAAGAGCTCGCCACCGATCCGGCTCGCGCCCACGACGCTGATCGGCGTCTCCGGGTCGCGCTCGTCACCCGAAAGAGCGGCGAACAGCGCGGGCACCTTCTCGGGGAACTTCTTCAGCGCGGTGAACGTGCCCTCGATCATGAACACGGTCTGGTCGGCCGCCTTGCCGACGCCGTCGATGGGGCCCGCCGTGCTCTTCGGGATCACCGGCGTGATGCCGAGCATGCCGACCTTCTCCAGGTCGGACGCCGTGATCTGGGACGCCGGCCGGTCTGGGTCGTCTTCGATCACCTGCTGCTTGACCCGCTCGGAGACCGGCAGCGTCACCGACTTGGTCTCCGTGGTGCCGTCGCGCTCGTACGTCAGCGAGATCTGCTGGCCGCCCGAGGCACGGATCTTGGCGGTGAGGGCGTCCCAGCCGCGCACCTGCTGGCCGTCGAGCGCGGTGATCACGTCGCCGGGCTGGAGGCCCAACTTCGTCGCGGCGCTCTCCGGATCGCTGCCCGGCTCGCAGGCGACCTGCCGCTGGGTGGCCGGGTCGACGCTGAACTTCTCCTCGACACACGGCGCCACCTGGGCGATCGTGACCGGCTCGCTCTGGAGCTTGCTCTCGTCGTTGAGCGGGACGAAGGAGAACAGGCCCCACAGGATCAGCACGCCCAGCGCGAAGTGCGTGACGGAACCGGCCGACATGACGACCGTCCGCTTCCACACCGGAAATCGCCACATGGCGCGAGGCTCGTCTTCGGCCGCGACGTCGTCGTCTTGCGGCGTCATGCCGACGATCTTCACGAAGCCGCCGGCCGGGATGGCCTTGATGCCGTACTCGGTCTCGCCGCGCTTGAACGACCACAACGTCGGCCCGAAGCCCGCGAAGAAGCGGGTGACTTTCATGCCGAACATCTTGGCCGTGCCCATGTGTCCGGCTTCGTGAAGGCAGACCGAGAGGAAAATGCCCAGCGCAAACAGGACAATCCCGAAGATCTCCATCAAGCTCCTTCACCAATGATCGCCTGAGCATGGGCGCGTGCCCACGACTCGGCGGCGAGCACATCCTCGACGGTACCTGGTTCGGCATAGTCGGGTGCGTCGCCCAGTACACGCTCCAGAGTGTCGACGATGCCCAGGAACGGCAGGCGCCCCGCGACGAAAGCGGCCACGCACTCTTCGTTGGCCGCGTTGTAGATCGCCGGCCGGCAACGCCCGGCGCGCCCCGCCTCCTTCGCGAGCCGCACCGCCGGGAACGCCGCCTCGTCCAGCGGCTTGAACTCCCAGGCGTGTGCGGCGGTCCAGTCCACGGCCGCTGCCGCGTCGGGCACCCGGTCGGGCCAGCCCAGCGCGAGCGCGATCGGCAGCCGCATGTCGGGCGGGCTGGCCTGCGCGAGCGTCGACCCGTCGACGAACTCCACCATCGAGTGAATCACCGACTGCGGATGCACCATCACCTCGATGGCGTCGTACCCGATACCGAACAGCTCGTGGGCCTCGATGACCTCCAAGGCCTTGTTGACCAGGGTGGCCGAGTTGATGGTCACGACCGGGCCCATGTTCCACGTCGGGTGCGCGAGCGCGCCGGCCGGCGTCTCGTCCGCAAGCTCCTCGCGGCGGCGGCCGCGGAACGCGCCGCCGCTCGCGGTCAGGACCAGCCGCCGCACCTCGGCGGCGGTGCCGCCGCGGAGGCACTGCGCGAGCGCCGAGTGCTCGGAGTCGACCGGCACGATCTGCCCCGGTCGCTGGAGCGCGGCCTTGACCAGCGGGCCGCCGGCTACGAGCGACTCCTTGTTCGCGAGCGCGAGGGTACGCCCGGCGCGCAGCGCGGCCAGCGTTGGCGCGAGCCCGAGGGAGCCGACGACCCCGTTGAGGACCATGTCACAGGACCACTCGGCCAGCTCGGTCATGGCGTCCGGCCCAGCGACGATCTTCGGTATCCGGAAGTCTCCGCTCGCGTACCCCCGGCGCGACGCCTCGGCGTAGAACGCGAGCTGGAGGTCCTGTGTGGCCGACGCCTTGGCGACGCCGACCACCTCGACCCCCAGCTCGAGCGCCTGCGCGGCGAGCTGCTCGACGTTGCCACCACCCGCGCCGAGCGCCACCACCCGGAACCGGTCGGGGTTGCGCCGGACGATGTCGATCGCTTGAGTGCCGATCGACCCGGTGGAGCCGAGCAGGACGATGTCGCGGGGAGAGCTCACGCCACCATTCTCACCGATGCGCGGCAGCGGCCATCTCGGGTGCCGGCTCCTCCTCCGACTCGCGGATGCCGTAGCGGCGGTACAGCTTGCCCAGCGGGCCCGGCGCCCACCAGTTCCACCGTCCGAGCAGGCGCATCGTCGCTGGTACCAGCAGCGCTCGCACGAGCGTCGCGTCGACCACGATCGCGACGATCATGCCGACGCCGATCAGCTTGATGAACGTGATGCCGCCGGTCGCGAAGCCCGCCACCACCACGATCAGCAAGAGCGCCGCCGCCGTGATGATCCGCCCCGTGTACTGGAGCCCGTGGACCACCGCGGACGTGTTGTCGCCGGTGCGGTCCCACTCCTCCCGCACCCGGGACAGCAGGAACACCTCGTAGTCGGTGGCCAGCCCGAAGAGCACCGCGAGCATGAGGATCGGGTTGCTCGGCTCGATGAACCCCGTTGGCGTAAAGCCCAGCAGGTCCGCGAGATGGCCGTCCTGGAAGATCCACACCACGACACCGAAGGACGCCCCGATCGAGACGAGGTTCATCAGAACCGCCTTGATCGGCAGCAGCACCGATCCGAAGGCCAGGAAGAGCAGCAACAAGGTTGCCGATGCCATGATCAGTGCCATCCAGGGCAGCCTGCTTCCGAGGCTGTCGAGCAGGTCGAGATCGGCGGCGGTGCGGCCGCCGACCAGTACCTCGGCGCCGTCCGGTGCGGGCAGGCCACGGATCGCGCGCACCGCATCCTGGGCGGTGTCGCCGGTGGGCTCTCCGGTGTACGTGACCGACAGCAGCGTCGACTCGCCCTGGCTGGCGGTGGCCGTCACGCCCGTCACGCCCGGCACCTCCGAGATTCGATTGGCGAAATCCTGTGCCGGTGCACCAGAGACCAGCACGTCGATGGGTGCCACCGTGCTGCCCGGGAAGTCCTCCGCGATCCGGTCGGCGACCAGGCGCGGCTCGGCGGCCGCCGGCAGGACCCGCTCGTCGAAACCGCCGAAGTTCATCCGCAGAGCGGGCGCCGCGAAGATCGCGAGCACCGCGACCACGCCGACGGCGTACAGCCAGGGTCGGCGCATCACACTGTGCGCCACACGGGCCCATCCTGAGCCCGGCTTGGCGTCGCGCGAGCGGAGCGAGCGCCAGCCAGCTCGGGGCAACGGGATGCGCAGCGCGTTGACGCGAGGCCCGAGTACGGCCAGGAGCGCGGGGAGCACGGTGAGCGCACCGAGCATCGCGACCAGTACCGCGGCCATGCCACCGATGCCCAGCGAGCTGAGGAACACCGGCGGGAAGATCAGCAGGCTCGCCAGCGCCAGCGCGATCGTGAACCCGGACACCATCACGGTGCGGCCGGCGGTGGTCATGGTCCGCTGGATCGCGACCGGTGTGTCGTGGCCGGCGGCCAACTCCTCGCGGAACCTGCTCACCACGAAGAGCGCGTAGTCGATCGCCATGCCCAGCCCGATCAGGGTGATCACGTTGATCGCGAAGACGGAGACGTCGGTGACCGTGCTGATCAGGCGTACCGCGATGAAGGCACCCAGGATCGCCAGCCCGCCGATGAGCAGCGGCATGCCCGCCGCGACCAGCCCACCGAAGATCAGCACCAGCAGGACGAGCAGCACGGGCAGGGAGAGTGTCTCGGCGCGCACCAGGTCGCGTTCGGTCTGGTGGTTGGCCTCGTACTGGAACGGCACGTTGCCACCGGCCTGCGTGGTGAGCCCCGGAGCGTCGAGCGCCGGCCGAAGCTCCCCGTACGCCTCGGTCTTGGCGTCGGGGTCGGTGCCGCGCAACTGCACGAGGGCGTACGTGGCGTGGCGGTCGGCGGACGCGAGGCTGGGCGCTTGCGTGTCGTACCAGCTGGTCACGCTCGCCACGTCGGCGTGCTGTCGGAGCTGGCCGAGCGTCGTGGTGACCGCCTCCCGAAACGCCGGCTGGTCGACGGTCGTCGTATCGCTGGAGTACAACACAAGGATGTCGATGTCCTGGCTGCCCAGCTCCGCCGTGATCCGCTCGCGGGCCCGGCTCGACTCGCTCGCTGGGTCGTCAAAGCCGCCACCCGTCAACGTGCCGAAGACTCCGGCACCCCAGGTCGCACCCACGATCACCAGCACGGCGGCGGCCGCGAGCACGACCCACCGAAAGCGTACGACCGCTTTTCCCCACCACGCGAACATGTCGCCCCCGGTACTCTTTGTGACAGTCGATTAGGTGCGTTAACACCGTTTACTATGCAAGCAGTGTTAGCACGCAGTCAAGGGAGTACGGCCGGATGACGATGTCACCCCCTCGGCGGGAGCCGTCACCCACGCGGCGGGAGCGCCTGCGCACCGCCACCGTGTCCGAGATCAAGGAAGGCGCCCGGCGCCTGCTGGTCTCCGGTGGCCCGCAAGCGGTGTCGCTGCGTGCCATCGCCCGCGACATGGGCATGACCGCGCCCGCCATCTACCGGTACTTTCCCAGCCTCGAAGCGCTGATCAAGGCGCTCGCCGACGACCTGATGGACGAGCTGGCCGCCACCGTGACCGCGGCCGGTGAGGCGGCCGGCGACGACCCGACCGGGCAGCTCGGCGCCATGGCGCGCGGGTTCCGGCGGTGGTCCATCGAGCATCCGGTCGAGTTCGGACTGATCTTCGGTACCCCCAACCCGGCGTTCGGCGACCTCCAGGCCGAGTGCGGTCCCGACGATCCCGGTGCCCGGTTCGGCCGCCCATATCTGGAGGCGTTTCTGCGGCTCTGGCAGCGGTCGCCGTGGCCGACGCCGCCTCGCGAGCTGATGGAGGCCCACCTCGGCCCGCACCTGGAACCACTCTGGTTGAGCCAGGGCGAGCTGCCGATCGAGGTCGCATACACGTTCCTGTCCGGCTGGAGCCGGCTGTACGGCCTGGTGGCGATGGAGGTCTTCAACCAGCTCCGCTGGGCGGTCACAGAGCCCCAGGCGCTGTTCGAGGTCGAGATCGCGATGTTCCTCATCCAGCTCGGCGCCCAGCCCGATTAGTGTGGGCTGCTATGACCGACCTGCCAGAACGCGCCGATGTGGTGATCATCGGAGCCGGCCACAACGGCCTGGTCTCCGCCGTCCTGCTGGCCCGCGCCGGGCTCCAGGTAGTGGTCTTCGAAGCCGACGACGTCATCGGCGGCGCCGCCCGCACCGAGCAGCCGTTTCCGCGAGTGCCCGAGCTACGCCACTCCACCGGCTCCTACCTGCTCGGTCTGATGCCGCCCGAGCTGCTCAAGACGCTCGACGTCGACATCCCCGTGCTCCGGCGCGACCCGCACTACTTCCTGCCCACCACCGACGGGCGATACCTGCTCTTCGGCAGCGACCGGGCCTCCACCCGCGCGCAGATGCTGGAGTTCTTCTCCCCCGCCGACGTCGCCGCCGACGACGCGCTCCAGGCCGAGCTGGCGGCGCTCCGCGACGACCTCGGGCCCGCCTGGCTCGCCGAGCCGCTCAGCGTCGAAGAGACCGCCGCCCGCTACATCCGCCCCGCCCTCCAGCAGACCTTCGTCGACCTGGTCCGCGGCTCGGTGGCCGACTACCTGGCGCGCTTCGAGTTCCGGTCCGAGCTGCTCGTGTCCATGTACGCGGTCACCGACGGCCTCTCCGGCCTCAACGCCGGCCCCGACGACCCCGGCACGGGCCACAACTTCCTGGTGCACAACATGTGCCGGCTCCCCGGTGCCGACGGCACCTGGATGATCGCCAAGGGCGGCATGGGCACCGTCTCCCGGACCTTCGCGGCCGCGGCACGCGCCGCCGGAGCACAGATCTTCTCGGGTACGCCGGTGAGCGCCATCACGATCGATGCTGGCACTGGTGGCGCAGCATCGGGTGTCGTCTTGTCCGATGGCCGCTCGGTGCGCGCCACCGTCGTCCTGGGCGCCTGTGACCCGTACCGGCTGATGGAGCTGATGCCCGACGGCGCGCTGCCGGCGGAGCTGACCGCGCGGATGACGGCCGTCCGCCGCCCCGGCACCACCCTGAAGGTCAACCTGGCGCTCGCCGGCCTTCCGACGTTTTCGTGCCTGCCCGAGGGGGCGCCGAGCCCGTTCGGTTCGACGATCCACCTGCTGCCTTCCTCAGGCTCCCCGATGACCGCGCTCCGTGCGATGTGGGCGTCTGTGGTGGCCGGCGAGCTGCCCGACGAGCCCACAATGGAGTGGTACCTTCACACCACCGTCGACCCGTCGTTGCAGGATGCGGCGGGGCACCACTCGTCGGCCTTGTTCGTGCAGTCCGTGCCGTACGCGCTCGCCGACTCGACGTGGTCCACTGTGGTCGACTCCTATGTGGAGCGTCTGCTGGCGATCTGCGACCAGTACGCGCCGGGAACATCGTCACTGGTTGCCGATGTGGTGCCGTTGCCACCACCCGGCATCGAGGCGCATTTTGGCATCACCGGCGGCCACATCCACCACGTCGACAACACAGTCTCCTTCACCGACCGCATGCCGTACTTCACCGGCGTCGACGGCGTCTACGCGGGCAGCGCGGGCTGCTTCCCGGCCGGCAGCGTCATAGGCGCGGCCGGCCACAACGCCGCGATCCGCATCCTGACCGACCTCCGCTAGCCAGCGCAGCGCACCGCCCGCGCCGCAGCACCCGCGCCGCAGCGCCCGCGCCCTCCGCCCGCGCCGCAGCGCCCGCGCCCTCCGCCCGCGCC
>NZ_JAIBNX010000203.1 GCF_026130045.1 Micromonospora sp. CPCC 205371 | reverse complement strand
GCGGCGAGCAGCAGGCGGCGGCGAGCAGCAGGCGGCGGCGAGCAGCAGGCGGCGGCGAGCAGCAGGCGGCGGCGAGCAGCGGGCGGCGGCGAGCAGCGGGCGGCGGCGAGCAGCGGGCGGCGGACGGCGGGTGCGGGGGTCAGGGGGTGTGGAGGGTGAGCAGGGTGATTTCGCTTGGGGCGAAGATGCGGAAGGGTGGGCCCCAGAAGCCGGTGCCGCGGCTGGTGTAGAGCTGGGTGCGCTCGCCGTGCCTGGTCAGGCCCTGGACCACCGGCTGGTCTACGCGGACCAGGTAGTGGAAGGGCCAGATCTGGCCGCCGTGGGTGTGGCCGGAGATCTGGAGGTCGATGCCGTGCCCGACGGCGTCGCGGATCTGCTTCGGCTGGTGGGCCAGGAGCAGTACCGGCAGGTCCGGGTCGGCGCCGGCTAGGGCGGCCGCGTGGTCGGCGCGGTGGCCGGGGGCGCCTGAGCCGGCGGCGGTGATGTCGTCGACGCCGGCGATCACGAGGCGCGCGCCGTTTCGCGATACGACCACGTGACGGTTGTGCAGGGCTTCCCAGCCGAGGTCGCGCATGTGGTCGAGCCAGCCCTGCGCGGCACCGAAGTACTCGTGGTTGCCGGTCACGTACGTCTTCGCCAGCTTCGCGCGGACCGTGCCCAGCGGGGCCGCCTGTGAACGGCGCTGGTCCACTGTGCCGTCGGCGATGTCGCCGGTGTGGCACACGATGTCTGGGTCGAGGTCGTTGACGGCGTCGATGACGCGGGCGGACCAGCGGGCGCGGTCGATGGGGCCGTAGTGGGTGTCGGTGAGCAGCACGACGCGTACGCCGTCCAGGCCGGTGCCGAGCCGTGGGAGCGTGACGTCGACGCGGCGTACCCGAGGCACGCGCATCGCCTCCACGTAGCCCCACGCGAGCAGGACCAGCGAGATCACCGCGACCGCCGCCGCGACGATCCGGGAGCGGGCGGGGTCGGCCACGCCGCCGATGGCGAGCGCCGCGCGGAGCACCGTGCTGAGCAGGGCCCAGGCGAACAGGACCCAGACCACGCCGAGGAGGGTGTCGCCGGTGCGGGCCGCCCAGTCGAGGTGCCGGGGGCCGTGGCCGAGGATCATGAGCGCGGGGAACGCGACGAGCGCGGCCGCGAAGAGCAGCGTGCCCGTGGCGGTGAGGGCGGCGGGCAGGTCGCTCGCGAGCACCAGGGTCCACCAGGGGAGGCCGAAGAGCAGGCCCAGGATCGTGGTGAGGAGCGCGCCGAACCGCAGCGCTCGCAACCACCGTCTTGAAGGTGCGGCTACCGCCGCCTCACTCGCCGTCACCGCCGAAGCATGACACCCGCGGTACGCCGCCGACCACACGAAGCTCTCAGCAGGCACTCAGAAACGAAGCGCCACACGATAGCGAGAGCTGGGAGCCGCAGGCGAGGTGCGCCACACACCCCGCCCGCGACGTCAGCCGCCGTACACCTCGATCACGGGCTGGCGAAACTCGGGTGGGGCGGCTGGTTTGTAGGCGGAACACCCGCCTGATGCTTCAATGGGAAAGCGCTTGCCCGTCAACGTAGGCGAACCATGCACCTACGTCAATGATTAGGCCGCCCCATGTGCGCCGAACGTGCACCAGCTGACGTACGCGCCGGGGTCGGCCCGGTCGAGCGACTCCCGCGCCTCGAAGAGGGCGTGCGCGAGCGTGCGCCCCTTGTTCAGGTGGTCGTGCAGGCCGCACATGAGGTCGACGGCGGCCACGTCGGGCACCGCGGCGACGCTCGCGACGATGCCCGCGGTGCCCCGCGCGAGCAGAGCGCTGACGAAGCCGAGCACCTCGTCGCCGGCGTACGTGGCATCGGCGCCGGACTCGCAGGAGGCGAGCACGAGCCGGTGTGGTGCCGCGCCACGCGCCTCCAATTCCTGCACGGTCAGCGGCCCGTCGGCCAGTACGAGCGAGGAGAACAGCGGGTTGTCGGCGCGTAACCGGCCGTGGCAGGCCAGGTGCACCAGGTCGGCGCCGTCCAGCAGGCGGATGACCGCTTCGGCGGTGCTGGCTGGTGGCGTGACGACGGTGGCGTGCGGGTACATCGCGTGCAGGCGCTGGACTTCGGCGGTCGCCCCGGTCAGGTGCGGGCCCTCGACGAGCACGACCGATTCGCCGGGTGGGCGGCGCAGCGCGGACTCGCGCGCCCGGATCCAGAACCGTGCCGACGGCGCGAGCGAGACCGGGCCGTCGTGCAGGGCCGCCCACGGCACGCCGTGCAGGTCGCCGACCGGTACCACGACCAGCTCGGCGCCGGGCTTGACGCCCAGCGGCTCGATCAGCAGCTCGCGGAGACTGCTCACGCGCGACTCGGCGCCCAGCCGGGCGGCGGCCAGGGACTCTGGTGGCCTGTCCTGGGTGAGCCGGCGCAGCGCGAAGTACAGCGTCTTGAGCAGATCGAGCACCGGGCCGGCCGGTCCTAGCTCGACCATGCGGCTGCGCCGTGCCTCGACCACCACCGCGAGCAGGCGGTCACCCAGCAACCCGTACTCGATCAGGACCCGCCCGTCGAGCAGCTCGCGCAGGCCGGTGGTGGCCCCGGCCGCGGACCTCTCTGCCCGTGCGGGCCGGTGCCAGGTGGCGCGGCGGATGCGGTGCTCCAGGGCCAGCTGGCGGGCGACCAGCGGCGCGGCGCCGCCGCGTTCGGAGTGTTGCGCGGGTGCCGCCTCCAGCTCCGCGCTCACCGCGCGCAGCGCCTCCAGGTCGTCCTGCACGTCGGCCGTGCCGGCCGGTCCAGCCGGCTCGACGGCCAGCAACGCGGCGGCGCGGGTGCGCTCCATCCACTCCAGGACGCGGCGCGGCGCGCCCTCGCGCACCACTACCTCGAGGCCGAACTGGCCCAGCTCGGCGCCGTGCCCGGACGCGAGCGCCCGCAGCTCGACGGACGGCAGCGCGGCCCGGTGCCGCCCGAGATCGCCCAGGCCGCGCCGGCAGTGCCCGAGGACCTCGTCGTCGTGCCCGGAGAGCCGGGCCGCCAGGGCCGCCGCCACGGCACCGCGCAGCCGCACCAGGACCGGGCTGTGCCGGGCCAGCTCGGCCGCCCGTCGCAGCGCGGCAACGGCGTCCCGGACCCGTTCCAGGTGCGCGGCGATCCGGCCGGCCACCGTGTACGCGTGGACCGCCGCCGCCCACGTGCCACGAGTCTCCAGCGTGCGGGCCACCCGGCGCGCCTCGCGCAGGTCGGCGGCCGACGCGGTGCCGGTGCGTAGCCGCGCCTCGGCCGCCACCAGCGCGGCCCGCGCCCGCCACAGCCCTCGCCCCTGCCGGCCGAAGCTGTCGGCGGCCAGCCGGGACGCCTGCTCGGCCTCCTCGGGGTTGCCGGCCAGCATCGCGAGCTGGGCCACCCGCAGCTCGGCCTCGGCACCCATCAGCGGCACGCCGTTGCGGCGGAACACGTCGGCGGCGGTACGCGCGGCGGCACCCGCCTCGGGCAGCAGCCGCAGGTCGATCAGCGCGTCCGCGTACTCGACGTAGTGCTCGCCCAGCGGCAGCCCGGCGGCCTCGTGCGCGCGCCCGGCCACGTCGAACAGCCGCAGCCCCCCCGCCAGCCTGCCGCACTGCCCGGTGGCCCACGCCCGGGTCCCCAGCACCACCGCCACCAGTGCCGGCCCGACGCCCTCGGCGCGCCGGCCGGCGTCGTCGAGGCGGCGCAGCGCCTCGGCATGCCGGCCATGCTGCGTCTCGATCATGGCCAGGTTGTTGCCAGCGATGACCTTGATGCGCTCCGGGGTGTCGGCCCGTGCGAGCAGGTCGCGGTAGGTGGTGGCCGCGTCGGCGAGCCGGCCGATGTTCTGGTGCAGGATGGCGCGCTGGAACGCCAGCTCGACCTCGCGGTCCGGCGCGACCAGCGGCCCGGCGGCGTCCAGGTCGCGCTGCGCGGCGCCCATCGCGCCCAACTCCTGGTTGACCGCCGCGCGGCTCATCAGCACGTCGGCGAGCGTGTGGTCGAGGCGATGGCGGCGTGCGATCCGGGCCGCCTCGTCGAGCAGCCGCTTGGCGGAGGCGTCAGCGAGCTTGGCGCGCTCGGCCCACGCCAGCGCCCGCAGGGCGAGCGCCAGCGCCTCGGGCGCCCCCGCCCGCCTCATGCGGGTGACCAGAGCCGCCGCGACAGGGTGGTACCTGCGCGGATCTGCTACGACACCCTCATGTACACGCCTAGCGTGTATCACGAGGTCTCTTGGGGTCTCTGTTTCGGTCAACGGATCAAACTCCGCTGTCGCACATAGAGAGAAGCCGGGTGATGACATGAATCTGACGAATGGACCTGCTGGGTACGCCTTCAAGGGTGACTATCCGGAATCCTATGGGAACCGCGTGCCAGAGCTGCGTCGGATCGTCGCGCGTCAGGTGTCCGAGCTCAACTCAATCGGTTCGCCGCGGGGCGCTGAGCTGCTGGGTATCCTACGTGGACGGCGCAGTGGGCGGCGTGATCTTCCGCAGATCGAGGTACGCCACCGAGAACGGGGCCGGGAGAGCCTGGTCGCTCGCGGCGAGATCGTGATGCGCTCCGACAGCGTGGAAGCGCGCGCGCTGCTCGACGTCATGAAGACGCGCGGCTTCGACGACGTGGTCGAGCGTCGTGGCGGGCTGTGCCGGCTGCGCCACGGCACGGCGCTCCTGCCGACCGTGGAGCGCGCCATCGAAGAGTGCTCCCGCAAGGGCGCGCGGGGCTGGACCAACTACGTCGCCACGATGGCCGCCGTGGGCAAGGGGATCGGCGGCCCCGAGCCGATCGAGTACAGCGAGAGCTATTCGGCGCCGGGTGGCGCGGCCGGGCCACGGGTGGCGGTGATCGACACCGGCATACCGATGGCGCAGCGCGGCGACGGCTGGCTCAATGGCGTACCGCGCACCGAAGGCGACATCGACCAGCTCGACCTGTTGCCGGCCGGGCCGGACGGGTTCCTGGACTTCCAGGCCGGGCACGGCACGTTCGTGAGCGGCATCGTGATGCGGGTGGCGCCGGGTGCTGACGTGCGGGTCTACAAGGCGGCCGACAGTGACGGCTTCGCGTCCGACGACATGATCGCCGACGCGCTGTTGCGGGCGTACGAGGACGGTGCCCAGGTCATCAACCTGTCGCTCGGCATGCGCACCACCGACGACGAGCCGCCGCCCGCGCTGGCGGCCGCGGCGGAGTACATCGCGCAGGACTCGGGCGGCGCGGTCGTGATGATCGCGGCGGCCGGCAACTTCGGCGACGACGCGCCGTGCTGGCCGGCGGCGCTTCCCGGCGTGGAGGCGGTGGCGGGTCTGAAAGCCGACCTGACCCCGGCGCAGTGGTCAAGCCATGGCGATGTCCAGTTCTCGACGGTCGCCGAGGGCATCCGATCAACATTTGTCACCGGTCAGGAGTCGCCGGTGTTCGACCGGGAGCCGGAGGAGTTCGGGAATGACGCGTGGGCTTTGTGGAGCGGGACCTCGTTCGCTGCACCGCAGATCGCCGGCGCGATCGTCCGGGTCTGCCGTGAGACTTCGGGGACCACGCCCCGCCAGGCGGTCGCTCTGCTGGCTGGCGCCGGCCAGCCAATTCCGGGTTTCGGCAGCGCGATGCAGATCCTGGAAGGCGTACTCTGAGGCCGTCCGCCTGGTCCTCCGGGTCCTCCGGCGAAGGGAGGATGTCGTGGGAAACGATGTCGCGGGACGTCCGACCGACGTCCTGGCCACCGACCTGGCCACGCTCGTCCGGGCCAGTATCGCCGGTGACGAGTCGGCCTGGAACGAGCTGGTCCGCCGGCACGCCGGGCTCGTCGCCACCATCATCCGGCGGTTCCGCCTGTCGACCACCGATGCCCAGGATGTCAGCCAGCTCGTGTGGCTGCACCTCATCGAGCACCTGCCGAAGATCCGCGAGCCCGCGGCGCTGCCCGGCTGGCTGGCCACCACGACCCGCCACGAGTGCCAGCGCCATCTGCGCCTCAACAGTCGAAGCGTGTTGACCGACCCCGCGACCATGTCCCAGATCAGTTCCGGGGCGGACGACATCGACGAAGACCTGCTGGCGGCCGGCCCGCGTCTGGTCCCCCCGGCGGGCCTGGCGGAGGAGAGCGACGACCAGCGCCGGGCCCAGGCGCTGCACCTCTCCGACCCGCCGTGCCCGTACGCCGAGATCAGCCGGATTCTCGGCATGCCGATCGGCAGCATCGGTCCAACCCGTATCCGCACGCTTGAGAAGTTGCGCGAGACGCGAGCCGTCCAGGCGTACCTCCGGGCGAACGGGAAGGCCGCGAAGACAGGAGGTGCCCGGCATGCCCTCGCGGAACTGGAATGACGACGACGAGCTTCTTCGCTCCCTTCGGGAGGCGCTGCTTCCTCACCCGGAAGAGCAACACGTCGTAACGGCGGCGCGCGCGGCGTTTCGGTGGCGTAACGCCGACGCCGACGTGGAGCTGGCGTCGCTGCTCTACGATTCCGACCTCGACCAGAGCATGCTGGTGCGCGGCTCGACGCGCGGCGCACCCCGCACCCTGGTCTTCGGGCGGGGGCCGGTCAACGTCGAGATCGAGGTCAGCGAGGCCGGCATCGAGGGGCAGCTCGTGCCGCCCGAGCCGGGCGAGGTGCGGCTGGTGACGGCATCCGGGTCCGATGCGGAGACCACCACCGCGGACGAAGTGGGATGTTTCGCCTTTCCGGCGCGGCGGAGGGGTCCGATCCGGATCGAGTGCACACTGCGAGGCGGACGTATCGCCACAGAATGGATCACTGCCTGACGAGATGGTTTCCGCAAAATGGATAAACCCCTCGAACGGCGGCAAAAGCGCTCGGTTCCGAGAGAGCCGGCCTACTCTTGACCGTCATGGCGTCCCGGGACACACACAACCTGCGCGCGGTACTCGCGGTGCGTGGGTTCCGGCGGCTGCTCGGAGTGCGCCTGAGCAGCCAATTTGCCGATGGGCTGTTTCAGGCCGCGCTCGCCGGCAGCGTGCTGTTCAACCCCGACCGGCACACCAGCGCGCTCGGCATCGCGATCGGCTCGGCGCTGCTCGTGGCGCCGTACTCGCTGATCGGTCCGTACGTCGGGGTCTTCCTCGACCGGTGGAGCCGCCGCCAGATCGTCGTCCGCACCAACCTTCTCCGAGCCGCGCTGGTCATCCCCACGGCGCTCTTCATCAACGCGGGCGGCGAGGGCATCGGGTTCATCGTCTGCGCGTTCGCGATCATCGGGTTAAATAGGTTCCTTCTGTCCGGATTGTCCGCTGCGGTCCCGCACGTCGTCGAAGACCGCCGGCTGGTCACGGCCAACTCGCTCGCCGGCACGCTCGGCTCGATCTGCTTCTCGTCCGGGCTGGGCCTCGCCGCGCTCCTGGTCCACTCCGCGGTCTCGGTCGGCGACGGCGGGTACGCGGTCCTCGCCGCCGTCGCACCCATCGGGTACGTGACGTCCGCCTTACTCGCCCGGCGCTCGTTCCGGATCGACGAGCTCGGGCCCGACCACGTCGAGCCCGAGTGCAAGACCTCGATGGGGTCGGCCCTGGCCGCGGTGGCCAAGGGCATGGGCGACGGGCTGCGTCACCTCGGCAGCCGCCGCGGCGCCGCGTACGCCATGGCCGCCAAGGCGGGGTTCCGCGTGCTCTTCGGGATACTCACGCTCGCGATGCTCCTGCTGCACCGCAACTACTTCGTCACCGACAACGACGTACAGGACTCGATCACCGGCCTGGTCTTCGTGGTCGGCGCGGCGAGCGCCGGCGTGGTCACCGCCGCGCTGGTCACGCCGCCGGTCACGCGCCGGATCGGCGGCTGGCGCTGGGTCAGCGTGCTGCTGCTCGGCCTAGCGGTCGCGCTGCTGGCGTTCGCGCTGCCCTTCACCGAGGTGCTGCTCATCGTGGCGGTCTACTTCGTCAACATCGCGTCGCAGGGCATGAAGATCGTCGTGGACACCGCGATCCAGCACGAGTGCGAAGACGACTACCGGGGCCGGGTGTTCGCGGTCAACGACACCACGTTCAACCTGACCTACGTGGCCGGCATGTTCATCGCCGCGGTCACGCTGCCCGCCGACGGTCACTCGCCGGTCTCGGTGGTGGTCGTGGCGATCGGGATGGCCGCGCTGGGCGCCTGGTACGCGGTCGTCGCCGGCCGCTGGGCCCGCCGCGAGGGCGACGACATCGCTCAGCCCGTGCCGGCCCCGGTGCCCACGTCGGTGTGAGCGCGACGGTCGTGGAAGGGCACGTCCGTCACGAGACCACCCGAAACGTCATACCCGCGTTCGACAGGCGGGCGCGCAGCGCGTCGCCCATAGCGACCGCCGTGGTGACCTGACCCGCCGTCTCCGGAAGCCGGTCGTGCGCCAGGCACAGGGCGGACTCGGCGAGCATCTTCGACGTCTGCCCGTACCCCGGGTCACCGCCGGTCACCTCGGTCACCACCCGGCGACCACCGCCGTCGGCCACGAACCGCACCCGGAACCACGACCGCGCCCGCCGCTCCGCGCTCGGGCCCGAGCCGGCCGGCAGGAGCCGCCGCAGCGCCCGCCGGGTCGGCCCCACCTTCGCCAGCACCATCGCGCCCGCCGCGCCGACCGCGATGCCACCGGCGACCAGCGGGTTTCGCAGGGCGGCGAAGTGGCCGTACGAGAAGTCGGGTCCGTATCGGGGGAGCGCCCGCGCCGAGCGGACCACGATCTGCGGATCGATCGTCGGCAGCGGCAGCACCCACCGGCCGATCGCCTTGTCGTACCCGGGCCGCCCCGCATCGCCGCGCACGCGGCGGGACCGATCGGACGGCTCCAGCCGCCGCCGCTCCCGGTGCGCCTGTGCCGCCTGTCCGGAGCGCGCGAAGTTCGTCAGTACCGTGTCGAAGGTGCCGCCCGACGGACGGCCGCTCGCGGTCAGGTAGCCGCGCATCCGGATCGGCACGCCGTCGGGCATCTGCTGCACCGTGTAGTGCGCGCCCAAGTCGGCTGGGATCGCGTCGAAGCCGCAGGCGTGCACGATCCGGGCGCCGGTGCGCTCGGCGGTGGCGTGATGGGCCAGGTACATCCGGTCGACGAACTCGGGCTCGCCGGTGAGGTCGACATAGTCGGTGCCGGCCGCGGCGCAGGCGGCGACCAGCGGCTCGCCGTACCGGATATAAGGGCCGACGGTCGTGATGACCACGCGGGCCGACTCCGCGAGCCGCCGTATGGCGGCGGCGTCGCTCACGTCGGCCTCGATGACCCCGGCCTCACCGACGCGGTCGCGCAACGCGCGGAGCCGAGCGCCGTCGCGGCCAGCCACCGCCCATCGGGTACCGGCCGGCCGCTGCTCCGCCAGATACTCGGCGACCAACGTGCCAGTAAATCCGGTCGCCCCGAAGAGGACCACGTCGAACTCCCGCTCCGCCATTACCGAAGAGTAGCGGCGGTACGTTTAGATCATGAGTGGCGAGACCCTGCGATCCGTGTCCATCGAACGCACGAGCCTTGGCCGGTACGAGGTGCGGAACGCGCGCGGCGGCACCCTTACCATCGGCTCCAGCGACGGCCCCGACTTCACACCGGTCGAGCTGCTGCTCGCCGCGCTCGGCGGGTGCACCGGGGCCGACGTCGACCACATCACCAGCAAGCGCGCCGAGCCGGAGCGGTTCGAGGTGCGGGTGACGGCCGACAAGGTGCGCGACGAGAGCGGCGGGAACCGCCTGATCAACCTGGTCGTGGAGCTGAGCGCGTCGTTTCCGGAGGGCGAGGCCGGCGACTCGGCCCGCGAGATGCTGCCGCGCGCGGCGAAGATGTCGCACGACCGCCTCTGCACCGTCTCCCGCACGATCGAGAGCGGCACGCCGATCGATACGAAGGTGGATTGACAGTCGCCGCCGGTGCTCGGACCGGCGGCGACTCCCTCGTGTCGCCACGGGGGTGACGACGACCAAAGGTGCCATCAGTGTGACGCAGTGTGCCGGCGATCGCCTCCGTGAAATTACGCAATCTGCTTGAGCCTGGTGCGGACCTCGCTGGCGTTCGGGTGGCCCAGCTCGTCGAGGATGTCGAGGGCTTGGCGCCACGTCCGGCGGGCGGCCTCCGCCTGGCCGGCGGCGAGCTGCGTCTCGCCCAGGTTGACGAGCGTGTTCGCCTCCTCGTGCCGGTCGCCGAGATCGCGGAAGAGCGCCAGCGACCGCTCGTAGCAGCCGACCGCCGCGGCGTGATCGCCAAGGTTGTGCCGGATCGAGCCGATGCTGTCCCAGGTGGTCGCCTGGCCGTGCCCGTCGTCGAGCTCCGCGTACAAGGCCAGCGCCTGCTCGCAGTACGGCAGCGCCGGCTCGTGGTTGCCGATCATCAGGTTGAGCAGGCCGATGTTGTTGAGCGCGCCCGCCTGCCCGAACTTGACACCGGCCGTCCGGTACAGCTCCAGGGCCCGCTCGGCCGCGTGGATCGCCTCGGGCAGCTGGTCGGCGCCGGCCAGGCCGCTGCAGATGCTCAGGTGGACGTTCGCCTGCCCGGCGTGGTCGCCCAGCGCGCCAAAGAACCCGGCCGCGCGATCCAGGTGCCGCAAGGCGTCGTCGCTGCGCCCCACCAGGTCGTACGCGAACCCGAGCCCGTGGTGGCCGTGCGCCTGCCCCGGCAGGTCGCCGGTGCGCTCCGCCACAGCGAGGGCGGTGTGCTGGACGGCGACCAGGTCGTGCCAGTGGCCCCGCCGGTCCAGGAAGTCCCACAGCGTCCAGGCGAGCTGCCACGCCCGCCGTTCGAAGCCGCCTGCCGCGGCCAGCTCCACCATGGACAGCAGCACGTGGTGCTCGGCGGCGAACCACGCCATGGCCAGCCGGTGGTCCGCCAGCTCTTCGGGCGTCACCCCGGGCGCTGGGTCGCCGAGCGTGATCGGGTGCCGTCGCGGGTACAGCAGCAGCGCGCCCCGGTGTGCGGTGTGCAGGTAGTGGTCCAGCAGGCGGCTGGTCGCCGCGCGCCGGTCGCCCTCCGGCCCGTCCGCCCCGGCCAGCTCCGCGGCGTACGCGAGCAGCAGGTCGTGCAGGGAGTACCGCCCGGGAGTGTGCTCGGCGACGAGGTGTGCGCGGGTCAGCTCGCCGAGCAGGGCCCGCGCTCGTGCCAACGGTTCGCCGGCCAGGCTCGCCGCGGCCGGTGCCGACACGTCCGGGCCGGGGTGCAGTCCGAGCAGGCGGAACAGGCGCGCCGCGCCTGTCGACAGTGTCCGGTACGACGAGGAGAACACGGCGCGCACGTCGGTGCGGGCGTCGCCTTCGTCGGTGCGGAACGCGTCGAGGCTGCCACCGGCCGCGCGTAGCTCGCCGGCGAGCGAGGCGAGCGACATACCGGGCTGGCCGGCGGCACGGGCAGCCACAATGGACAGTGCCAGCGGCAGCCGGGCGCACCGGTCGACGATCTCCTCGACCGCGCCCGGCTCGGCGGCGACCCGCTGGGCGCCCAGCCGGCCGGCCAGCAACTCGCGGGCGTCCGGTGTGGACAGCACGTCGAGGGTCAGCGGCACCGCGCCCTCGGCCGCCACCAGCCCGTGCAGCCGGTTCCGGCTGGTCACCAGGACGACGCAGCCCTGGGCGCCGGGCAGCAGCGGCCGCACCTGCTCGGCGTCGCGGGCGTTGTCGAGCAGCACCAGCATCCGGCGGCCGGCGAGCAGGCTCCGGTACAGGGCGGCCTGTGCGTCGATGCCGGTGGGCACCCGGCGCGCCGGCACGCCGAGGGCGTCGAGGAAGCCGCGTACCGCCTCGGCGGGACTCACGACCGCACCCGCCGGGTCGAAGCCGCGCAGGTTGACGTAGAGCTGGCCATCCGGGAACCGGTCGGCCGCCCGGTGCGCCCAGTGCACAGCGAGAGCCGTCTTGCCGACGCCGGCGGTACCCGAAACCGCGGAGATGACCACGGCGGTGGGCTCGTGTGCGGGCCCGGCCAGCAGGTCATCGAGGCGCGCGAGCTGCTCGGCGCGGCCGGCGAAACCGCGCACGTCCATCGGCAGCTGAGCGGCGAGCGGCTGCACCGCGCCCGGGGCCGAAGACTCGCCGCGCAGCAGCTCCCGGTGCAGTTCCTGGAGTTCCCGGCCCGGCTCGGTGCCCAGCTCCTCGACCAGCCGGGCGCGGGTGGCGGCGTACCAGTCCAGCGCCTCAGCCGCCCGGCCCGCCATGGCCAGCGCCCGGATCAGCGTCGCCGACAGCGGTTCCGCGAG
The DNA here is from genome assembly GCF_026130045.1 of Micromonospora sp. CPCC 205371. Taxonomy (GTDB): domain Bacteria; phylum Actinomycetota; class Actinomycetes; order Mycobacteriales; family Micromonosporaceae; genus Phytohabitans. The sequence goes on along the minus strand of NZ_JAIBNX010000203.1, from coordinate 3,626 downwards.
CGGGTACTCGTGCAGCAGTTCCCGGACCCGGCCGATCACCTGGTCCGGGCCGCGTAGCCGCAGCTCGACGGTGGCCCACCGCACGGCGGCGTCCAGCCGTTCCCGGTGCCAGAGCTCGCGGGAGCGCCGGACCCAGCCGCCGGTCAGGTCGGCCAGCGGCTCGCCGCGCCACTGGTCCAGCGCGTCGCGCAGCAGGCGCACCTGGTCGGCGCCCGCGGCGTCGCGCGCGGCGGCGGCCAGCCGGCGGAACCGGTGCAGGTCGACCCGATCGGGTTCGATACCCAGCAGGTACCCGCCGGAGCGGCGCGTCAGGTCGGCGTCCAGCCCGTCGAGGGCCCGGCGCAGGCGTGCCAGGTGTGCGTGCAGAGCCCGCCTCGCCCCATCCGGCTGCTCGCCGTCCCACACCCGGCCGATCAGCGTCTCCAGGGTCACCGGCTGGCCCGCATCGACGAGGAGCGCTGCCAGTACGGCGCGGCGCTGCGGCGGTCCGATGTCGACGGTCCGGTCCCCCGCCCAGACCTCGGTGGGGCCCAACAGCCGAAACTCCGCCGACAACATTTCGACAACTCTACGAAGTACTCGCATGCGGCACGCTGATGCCCGGGGGCGCCAGCGCCACGGGGGAGCTGGCGCCCGACAGCATCATGCGCGCGACCGCATGACCAGAGCGGCGACGTAGTAGGTGGCCGGCTCACCCGTGCGGTTGGCGTATCCGTGCGCCACGTCGGCCGCGAAGTACAGCGAGTCGCCGGCCGCCAGGTCGACCGCCTGGTCGCCGACGGTGACCCGCACCTCGCCCGACTCCACCGCGATGTACTCGTGCGACCCGGCCGCGTACGCGGGGAAGTCACCGGCGTCGCACCCGGCGGGCAGGGTGACCCGGACCAGCTCGAAGTTCACGCCGGGCACCACCGGCGACAGGATCGTGCGATGCCAGCCGCTCGGGTACGCGGCCGTGTCCTGCCGATCCGCCCGCCGGACGACGACGCGCTCCGGCGTGGGGTCGGCCAGCAGTCGGGTTAACGACACTCCCAGCCCGTCGGCGATCCGGTCGAGCACGACTACGGTGGGTGCCTTCAGCGCCCGCTCGACCGAGGAGAGCATGCTCACACTGACCTTTGACCGGTCGGCGAGCTCCTGGAGGGTCATCCCGCGCTCGCTCCGCAGCGCCTGGATTCGCCCACCCAGCTCCGGAAGATTGATCACGTCCGCTATGGTACGCGGCTTTTCACTATAGTGGTGTTTCATTTTGAGCCTCTCCGACGCCTATTCAATGAGCAGGTTTCATGTGTGGGGGGACTCATGACAGTGCGTGACGAGCGGGATACATGGCTGGCCGGTCTGGCGCGTGCCGGACACGGGCGCGCGCTCGACGAACTCCTCGAACGTCACTGGTCGCTGATTCACCACATCGTCGGCTGCGGCCTCGTCGAGCACTCCGACGTCGACCGGGCCCTCACCACACTGGCCGCGCGCCTCCGGGACACCGCACCCGACGGCGGCGAGCAGGTACGCGCCTGGTTCGCGGCCGAGGCGCGCCGCCAGGTCCGCTCGTCCCGCCGCTCAGGCCGCGTGGGGGCCGATGGTCCGGACTTCGCCGCCACCGCCGTCGCGGGACTCGGCCTGACCGGGCAGGCCCGGCACCTGGCGGAGCCCCCCCGGTGGCTGGCGCCGCACGACCGTGACACGTTCGCGCTCTGGTGGCCCGCCGAATCCGGCGAGCTGACCGCCGCCGAGGTCGCCGCCGCGTCGGGCGGCTCACCCTCCGATTCAGATGCTCGTGTACGCCGGATGGCGCCCCGCCTCGACGCCGCGCGACGGCTGGTGGCGGCGCTCGCGGCCGACCCGGTGTGCGGAGACCTGGCACTGCTGGCGGGCGGCACGGCCCGCCGCCCCGAGCCGCACCGCCGCGACCGGCTCGCCACGCACGTGGCGGAGTGCTCGCGGTGCGCCACCGACCTGGAGCCCGTCGAGCCCCTGCTCGGCTCCCTGGGGCTAGTCCCTGCCCCCGCCGTCCCGGCACCCGCCTCCCGCCCGTCCGCGCAGTCCCGATCCGCGGCGGCGGCGTCCACGATGGCCAACCCCGACCGGCGGCAAAACTCCGGCGGCGGATGGCGCCGCTTCACCCGCCCACGCGGCCCTGCCCTCCCCCCACCACCCGACCCGTCCCCTTGGCCCAATGCGCCTTCTTCACCCGACCTGTCTCCTTCACCCGACCCATCTCCTTCGCCCGACGCGGCTGCTGCGCCGGGTGTGCCTTCTTCGTCCAACGCGGCCTTCTTGCCGGGTGCGGCTTCTGTGCCCGACGCCGCTTCTTCACCGGGTGCGGCGTTGCCGTCGAACGCGTTCTCTGCGGCCGACTCGTCGTCGCCGCGTGCGGCCTTCCCGCCGGGGATGAGCGGCTCGTCTGACAGCGCCCTCCAGCGTGGGGCGGCCGGCGCGCGACGCTACGCAGGCCGCCGCAACTCGACGGCAAGCTGGGGCGACCTGGCCACGGGCGGTGCTGACCCTGACGCCGGCGATCTCACCGTGCTCGACTCGCGTGGTTCCGTGGCGGGATCGGCGGGTGTCCGCCGTATGGCCGGCTCGCGCGGCTCGGGTGGCACCGGTGGCTCGTCCGGCTGGTCAAGCTGGCGCGGCTCGTCCGCACGGCCGCGCTCGGAACACGGACCGCGTGCCGTTGTAGCCAGTCGGGCCGGCTCTGCCGCTGCCGCCCTCCCCACCAGGCTGGCAGGTCCGCTCGCGTGGGCCGCCGAGGCTGGACTGCGCGGCGCCGCCGCAGTGCGTGGCCTGGCGAGCCGAGTCGCCGCCGCCACGTCCGGCCTCCGCTACCGGGGACGGCGCTTTCGGCCCACCGGCCTGCCCCGGCGGGCAATCCTCGTCGCCTTGGCGGTCGCCATGTTCGTGGTGGTGGCGGTGGTCGCAAACCGGGCCACCCGTTCCGCCGCCCCCGTGCACGACCCGGAGCCGGTCATCACAACCACCGCGCCCGAGCCGTCGCCGGCAGCGGTCACGACCGCCCCGGGTACACCTCCCGCCATCGGCCTCGCGCCACCGGCCCGCGCGGCCGCGCCCGACCGGACAACCGGCCCAGGCGTAACCAGCGCCGCCGCCGTCCCGCCCGCGGCCCGCCCGCCCGCCACCACGTCGTACGAGGCGGAAGCGGCCAGGCTGTCCGGAGCGGCCGAGGCCACGACGATGCCCGGCGCGTCGGGCGGTCGCGTCGTGCACAAGCTAGGCACCGGCACCAGCAACCCATACGGGTACACGGAGCGCGGCGCGATCGAGTTCTCCGTGAACGCGCCGACCAGCCGCCGATACACGGTCACGGTGTACTACGTCAGCGGCGAGCAGCGCACCGCGTATGTGCGAGTCAACAGCGGCCAGTCACAAGCCTGGACATTCCGCCCGGCCGCCTGGAACGAAGTGACATCGGCGACGTTCCAGCTAGACCTGCGCGCCGGCCCAAACACCGTCTACTTCCACAACCCCGCGTACTGGATGCCCCGCCTAGACCGCCTAACCGTCACGGGCTAACCCCGCGCTCCGCGCCACCCCCCCGCGGCCCTCCGCGCCGCGCCACCCTTTCCGCCGATCAAGGGCGAACGCACGTGGATGGAAGTCGG
>NZ_JAIBNX010000202.1:9699-15771 GCF_026130045.1 Micromonospora sp. CPCC 205371 | reverse complement strand
CGGCCTGCGGCCGGGCGCCGATCGGCCCTGCCGGCCCCGCGGCCGGGGGCCGATTCCTGCTCCAGGGTTACGAGCGGATGCCGATCAGCAGGCCGAGGCACATCTCGTCGCTGGTCCCGTCGCCCCACACGACGTACCGGGGCGGCAGTTCGCGCAGCTGGGGCAGCATCCTGCGCAGGCCGGCGTCGTGGGTGCAGGTCACCCGGATGGTGTCGCCTCGCTTGATTTTCACGGGCGTCGCCAGCGGCCGGACGGCCTGGTCGTCGAAGTTGTAGCGTGGCACGTCCAGGAGCGTGCTGGCACCGGCCGTACCAGGGTTGAGCTCGACCTTGATGGACCGGCCCAGCAGGTGCATGTGACCCGCCGTGGCGTAGACGGTGGTCGCCTCCTCCGCCGGGAAGTCGCAGTGCTGGGTGGGCCCGGGTGCCGGCTTTCCGTTGCTGCACCACTCGACGAGCTCCGCGGCGGTGGAGCCGACGTCTTCGCCGAAGCGCTTGGTCACGTCCTTGATCGCGGCGCCGCGGTCGCACAGCGGGCCGCTCTCCTGCGCGGTACAGGGCAGCTCCACCGGCGCGGACGCCAGGTACGTGTCCAATGGGGTCATGCGGGTGCTGTCGTCGGCGAGGCGCAGCCTGATGCTCGACTGGTCGGTGCCGCCCGCCTTGCCGGCCGTCGCCAGCAGGTTGTAGTGCACCTGCATGATCAGTTGCGAGCCGGGCGGCATCTCGTATCCGAGGCCCTCGCCCAGCAACACCTCGTTGGCGCCCGGCGCCCAATGGGCCACCCATGCGCCTTCTCCGTCGGCCTCGATGCCGGAGTCGCCGAAGCATTGCCAGCCCTCGCCGGGGGTGCGCTCGTCGAGCTGCCGGGCCTCTTTCACGCCCACCGGCGAGAGCCGGAAGAAGATGGCATGGTGCACGATGTCCGCGTTCTGCGGCAGGAACTGGCTTCCGGTCAGGTACGCCTTTGTGGATAGTCCCGGATCGACGAGAAAGCAGCGGTACTCGTCGGTGCCCCCGTTCGGCGCGACCGGTGTGTAGGGCCGCGGCATCGCCAGCTTGACGAAGCGTTCACCGGCCCGGAGCGGCTTCTCGACCGGCGGCGTGAATTCGCTGTGCCCGGCGTGTGGCGTGCCGCTGGTCTCGGCCGGCGCGGCGGGTTCGGCGTCGTCGGCGGCGCAGGCCGTGCCGGCCCCGAGTATGGCCAGGACCGCCACGCCCACCACGAGTCGCCCGCGAACCCCGGTTGCGCGCATCATCGCGCCCCCCTGTCGTCGGATCGCACTTGAACCGTGGCCCGTACCGCGTCCGGGGTCAACTCGCCGATGGCCGCGATCACGAGCGTCGCGCGGGCGCGCGCGTCATCGTCCAGCGGGTACTGCTCGTGCGGTACCGCGATCACCCGCATGCCCGCGGCGGCGGCCGACCGTATCCCGTTGGATGAGTCTTCCACCGCGACGCTGCTGGTCGGGTCGGCGCCGAGCTGGTCCGCGACGGCGAGGTACACGTCTGGTGCGGGCTTGCCGTGCGGCACGTTCTCGGTCGACAGCGTCACCGCGAACGTCCCGGTGAGCCCGGCGGCGTCCAGCGCGGCCCTGATGAGCCGGGGCGGCGAGGAACTTGCCAGGCCGAGCGGCCAGTGCCCGGCAAGCTCGCGCGCGACGGCGTCCGCGCCCGGCACCAGGGGCACCTCGGTCGCGTACCGGTCGACCATCTGCTCGACCACCTCGGCGGCGACCTGCTCGGCGGTCCGTCGCACGCCGAGCTCGTCGCTGAGGTAGCGGGCCCATTCGCCGGTGCTCATGCCCATGAGGCGGCGCTGGGTGTCGGGCTGCCACTGCCCGCCGTTGTCCGCGACGTACCGCCGGCGCACCTCCTCCCACACCGGCTCGGAGTCGACGAGCACGCCGTCAAGGTCGAAGATCACCGCATCTACCACAGGACCATCCTGCCTGGCGGTTCGCGGGGAGAGGGGGTAAGCGCCACTACGCTCTGGGCGTGGCGCGATACTTCGGGGTGCATCCGGACAATCCGCAGGTTCGGACGATCCGGCAGGTGGTAGACCTTGTCCGCGACGGCGGCCTGATCGCGTACCCGACGGATTCGTGCTTCGCTCTCGGATGCCAGCTGGGCAATCGCGCCGGGCTGGACCGGATCAGGAAGATCCGCCAGCTGGACGAGCGGCACCACTTCACGCTGGTGTGCCACGACTTCGCCCAGCTCGGCCAGTTCGTCCACATCAGCAACTCGGTGTTTCGCATGGTGAAGGCGTGTACGCCGGGCAGCTACACCTTCATCCTGCCGGCCGCGCCGGAGGTGCCGCGCCGGCTGTTGCATCCGCGGAAACGCACCGTGGGGGTACGCATCCCGCGGCACACCGTCGCGCAGGCACTGGTGGCCGAACTCGGCGAGCCGCTCATGTCCAGCACCCTGATCCTGCCCGAGGAAGACGAGCCGATGACCCGGGGTGACGACATCAGAGGGCGCCTCGATAACGCCCTCGACGGGATCCTCGACGCGGGCGAGTGCGGCGTCGAACCGACGACCGTCGTCGACCTGTCACAATCCGAGCCGGTGATCCTGCGGCGGGGAGCCGGCGACGCGTCCCCGTTCGAGTAGTGGGACTGAGCGCCTGGTAAAACCAGGTGCTGTCGTTGATACCTGTGTGTGCTGCTCAGGGACGGGAACGAAGGTGGGAAATGGATTCCGCGAGCTTCGCTGATTTGGGGCTTCGGGCCGAACTGCTGCGGGCGCTGTCCAGCCTGGGGTACGAGGAGCCCACACCGATCCAGGGTGAGGCGATCCCGCCGCTGCTGGAAGGGCGTGACCTGCTCGGGCAGGCGGCGACGGGCACGGGGAAGACGGCCGCGTTCGCGTTGCCGGTGCTGCAGCGGCTGGTCGGCGCCGAGCAGGGGAGCGATCCGGTCGGGCTGGTGCTGGTGCCCACGCGTGAGCTGGCCGTGCAGGTGTCGCAGGCCTTCCACCGGTACGGCCGGGACCTGGGTGTGCGGGTGCTGCCGATCTACGGCGGGCAGCCGATCGGTCGGCAGTTGCAGGCGCTCGAGCGCGGCGTCGACGTGGTGGTGGCCACGCCGGGGCGGGCGCTGGACCACATCGGTCGGGGCACGCTCGGTTTGCGGGCGATCGCGACCGTCGTGCTGGACGAGGCGGACGAGATGCTCGACATGGGCTTCGCCGAAGATATCGAGGCGATCCTGGACGAGACGCCGGAGGGCCGGCAGACCGTACTGTTCTCGGCGACGATGCCCTCGCGGATCGACGCGATCGCTCGGCGGCACCTGCGCGACCCGGTCCGCATCGAGATGGGCCGCGAGCCGGTGGCCCAGGGCGAGGCGCCGCTGGTCCGGCAGAGCGCCTACGTGGTCGCTCGTGCCCACAAGCCGGCCGCCCTGGGGCGCATCCTGGACGTCGAGGCGCCGTCCGCGGCCATCGTGTTCTGCCGCACCAGGGAGGAGGTCGACGAGCTCACCGAGACGCTGAACGGGCGCGGCTACCGCGCCGAGGCGCTGCACGGCGGGATGGGGCAGGAGCAGCGCGACCGCGTGATGGGGCGCCTGCGTGCCGGCACAGCCGACCTGCTCATCGCCACCGACGTGGCCGCGCGCGGGCTGGACGTCGAGCACCTCACCCACGTCGTCAACTACAACGTCCCGTCGGCGCCGGAGGCGTACGTGCACCGCATCGGGCGGGTCGGCCGCGCCGGGCGCGAGGGCGTCGCGATCACCTTGGCCGAGCCGCGCGAGCACCGGATGCTGAAGGCGATCGAGCGGGCCACCGGCCAGCGGATCGTCGTGGAGAAGATTCCCACCGTCGCCGACCTGCGGGCGCGGCGCATGGAGCTGACGCAGGCCGCCCTGCGGGAGAGCCTGCTCGGCGAGGACCTGGAGCGCTTCCGCGTCGTGATCGACACGCTCACGGACGAGTTCGACATCGTCGACGTGGCCCTCGCCGCGGTGAAGCTGGCTCATGAGGCGGACGGCACCACCGACATCGACGAGGTGGAGATCCCGCACGTCCCCCAGCGGGCCTTCGAGGGACGGCCGGAGCGCCGGGACGGCGATCGCCGGCCCGTTCGTGGCCGCGCGCCGGACCGCCGGATGGCGAAGGTGTTCTTCAGCCTGGGGCGCAGCGCCGGTGTACGCCCGCAGGACCTGGTCGGCGCCATCACCGGCGAGTCCAGCCTGAGCGGGCGAGACATCGGCGCGATCGAGATCGCTGACCGGTTCTCCCTGGTGGAGGTGCCGGAGGCCGCCGTGCGTGAGGTGGTCGCGGCGCTGCGGCACAGCGCCATCAGGGGCAGGAAGGCGACGGTACGACCGGAGCGCGACCAGCCGAAGAGGCGCCCTCGCTAGGGACTATTCGTGTTTGCGTCCGATCGTCTGGTGCCCGGTCAGCGCGATCTCGCCGTCGTGCCACTCGCCGCAGGCGCCGCCGCCCGGGCTGACCTCGAGCTCCAGCGGTGTGCCGTCCATGCGCAGTGCGGGGTGGTAATAGGTGGCGACCTGTTCGGCGTCGCCTTCGATGTAGTGGCCGATCAGGGCGCGCCGGAACCGGTCGGTGGTGGTGTTCGGCGCGCTGCCGTGCACCAGCGAGCCGTTGAAGAACAGCACGTCGCCCGGGTCCATCACCACCGGCTCGATGCGCTGGCCGGGTGGCAGCGGCACGGTCACGTCGGTGAAGCTGACCGAGGTGTCGGCCTTTTCGATGCACAGGATCGGCCAGCGGTGACTGCCGGGCGCGACGAGCATGCAGCCGTTGGCCTCGTCGGCGCGGTCGAGCGCCATCCAGGCGGCGACGCAGGTGCCGGGCTCGGCGCGTAGGTAGTAGTTGTCCTGGTGCAGGGCCTGGCCCCGGGAGCCGGCCGGTTTGAAGTACAGCATGGTCTGCACCGCGTACGGGTCGGAGCCGACGAGGCTGACCAGCAGGTCGCGCAGCCGGGGGTCGAGCAGCCAGCGCAGCGAGGTGTCGTCCCAGCGGTGCATCTGCGCCATCCGGGGGTACCGGCGCAGCGGGTCCCGGCTGCTCGGATCGACGCCGACGAGATCCCTCTCGTAGGAGCCGCGCCTGCGCAGCGTCATGTAGTGCTCCCGCAGCTGGTCGACCTCCGCCGTGTCGAACAGGCCACGGGCCACCACGTAGCCGTCCCGGTCGAAGGCGCTCTTGAAAGAATCGCTCATGAACCACAGCATCGGAGTTGACCAGCCTTCGTAGCTGGTGCTTCGACACGCAAGGAGTTGTACTTTTGACGCAGCTGAGCTTCAACTCGCCGCCCACGTACTGGCGGTGCGAGCCCGGCTGGTTCTGGCACTCCCGTCCGCTGCCCGACCATCTGCTGTGGTGCGTGATGGACGGGGTCGGTGAGCTGACCCTGGACGGCCGGCAGGAGCAGCTCGGGCCGGGCAGTTGCGCGGTGTTCCGCCCCGGCGACGCCCCGATGGCCAGGCACGATCCGCACCGGCGGCTGCTGGTGTTCGGCATGCACTTCGACATCGAGGCCGATGGCGAGATGCCGCCCCCTTGGCCGGTACGGGTGCAGGACATGACGCTGCTCGGTGCGCTGGCCCGCCGGTGCGACCGCAGTTTCCGCCGCGGCGGGCCGCTGGGCGCCCGGCACAGCCTGCTCTGCCTGGAACACCTGCTGTGCCTGCTGCATGAGGAGGCCACCGACGACGCGCTGGGGCCGGTCGACGCCGAGCTGGACCGGATCACCGAGGCGATGCGGCAGGACCCGAGCCGGCGCTGGACGGTCACCGAGCTCGCCCGGCTGGCGGCGCTGTCTCGGGCGCAGTTCACCCGCCGGTTCATCGCCTATACCGGGCTGACCCCCGCCCGATACCTGATCAATGTCCGGCTCGCCCGCGCCCACGAGCTGCTCACCGAGACCAACATGACGGTCACGCAGATCGCCGCGACCCTCGGTTACATCGACGTCGCGTACTTCAGCCGGCAGTACAAGAGGCACACCGGGCGGGCGCCGAGCGTCGCTCGGTGAAGTATGCGGTGGTGTCCGATCACAAGATCCGTTACCGTTCACGTGAACGGTAACGGAGGC
>NZ_JAIBNX010000202.1:392-9689 GCF_026130045.1 Micromonospora sp. CPCC 205371 | reverse complement strand
GCCACCGACCACCAGCGCCGGCCCGAGGCAGGGTACAGGTGGGCACGCATGCCGCATCAGGTCCGCCGCCGTGCCGCCGGCACCGCCAGCGGCATGCGGAACATCCGGAAGGCCCACCGCCTGGCCGTCCTGCGCGAGATCTACGCGGCCGGAGCGGCCACCCGGCGGGACCTCGCCGCCCGCGCGGGCGTCAGCGTCGCGACCGCGTCCAACATCGTCGCGGAGCTGATACGAGGTGGGGTGGTGCGGGAGACCTCGTACGAGGACTCCGACGGTGGGCGCCCGCGCGGCCGCATCACCGTCGACGCCCGCCGGGGCGCGCTCGTCGGGGTCGAGGTCCGCGCGGCCAGCATCCACATCGACGTGTACGACGTCGCGCTCGAGCCGCGTACCCAGCGGATCGTTCCCGCGACGAGCCGGCGCGACCTGGCGCACGCGGTGTCCGCCGCGGTGGCACAGGCTGGGATCGACACCGGAAGGGTCATCGGCGTGGGTATCGCCGCACCAGCCGGCCTTCACGGCGTCTGGGTGGACCCGGCGGTCCTTAGGGCACCGGTGCACGTGGCCGAGCCCGCGGCCGCCGCGGCTCTCGCGGAGCTGTGGCTCGGACCCAGCCGCCACGCCACCAACCTGGTCAGCGTCACGCTGGCCGACGGTGCTGGTGCCACCGTCATGGTTGGTGGGGCGCCGCTGGCCACGACCGGCGGGTGGGGCCACACCACCGTGGTACTCGACGGCCGGCCCTGCTGGTGTGGCCGCCATGGCTGTGCGGAGGCGTACCTCGGTGCGCCGGGAATCCTGCGGAGCGTCCGCGAGCTGGCCGCCGGCAGCAGGCTCGCCCGCGACACTCCAGACGCGACGGTCCGGGAACTTCACCGTGCCATGCGCGACGGCGATCCAGCGGCCGCCGCGGTGATCGAGGCGACCGGGCGCTACCTGGGCATCGGTGTCGCGAGACTGGTGAGCGTCATCGACCCGGACGCCGTCACGCTCAACGGCTGGGTCGTCGGCGCGCTGGGCCGCTGGCTGGTGCCGGCCGCCCGCGAGGAGGTCACCCGCCGGCGCTGGCCGTCCAACGTACGCATCGAGGCGAGTCTGGTGCCGCGAAACGCGGTCACGGCCGGCGTCGCGGCCGCCGCACTCCAGGCGGGGTGGGTCGTGGATGTGGCACCATCGCGCAGGTGACCAGGAGACGATCAGGAATCGAGAAGCGCCGGTCATCGAGCCGCAGTTAGCGTGATCGCCATGGACGTCACCGTAGATGGAGCTGATGATGCCGCACCCGGCCGATAGCCACGACTTGATCCGCGTGCAAGGCGCACGCGTCAACAACCTCAAGGACGTCAGCGTCGAGATCCCCAAGCGCCGGCTCACGGTTTTCACCGGCGTGTCCGGCTCGGGCAAGAGCTCGCTGGTGTTCGGCACGATCGCCGCCGAGTCGCAGCGGATGATCAACGAGACCTACAGCGCCTTCGTGCAGGGCTTCATGCCGACGCTGGCCCGGCCCGAGGTCGACGTCCTGGAAGGGCTGACCACCGCGATCATCGTCGACCAGGAGCGGATGGGTGCCAACGCGCGCTCCACGGTCGGCACCGTCACCGACGCCAACGCGATGCTGCGCATCCTGTTCAGCCGGCTCGGCAAGCCGCACATCGGCCCGCCCAACGCGTACTCGTTCAACGTCCCTTCGGTGAAGGCGAGCGGCGCGATCACCGTCGAGCGCGGTGGCAAGACGAAGGCCGAGAAGGCGACCTTCACCCGGCTGGGCGGCATGTGCCCGCGCTGCGAGGGCATGGGCTCGGTCAGCGACTTCGACCTGTCCGCCCTGTACGACGACAGCAAGTCGCTCAACGAGGGCGCGCTCACGATCCCCGGGTACAGCATGGACGGCTGGTACGGCCGCATCTTCCGGGGCTGCGGCTACTTCGACCCGGACAAGCCGATCCGGAAGTACACCAAGAAGGAGCTGCACGACCTGCTCTACCGGGAGCCGACGAAGATCAAGGTGGAGGGCATCAACCTGACGTACTCGGGCCTGATCCCGCAGATCCAGAAGTCGTTCCTGTCCAAGGACGTCGACGCGATGCAGCCGCACATCCGCGCCTTCGTGGAGCGTGCGGTGACGTTCCAGACCTGCCCCGACTGCGACGGCACCCGGCTCGCCGAGGCGGCCCGGTCGTCAAAGATCAAGGGCAAGAACATCGCCGACGTGTGCCTGATGCAGATCAGCGACCTCGCCGAGTGGGTCCGCGGCTTGAACGAGCCGTCCGTGGCGCCGCTGCTCGCCAAGCTGCTGCACAGCCTGGAGTCCTTCACGGAGATCGGGCTGGGCTACCTCAGCCTCGACCGGCCGTCGGGCACGCTGTCCGGCGGCGAGGCGCAGCGCACCAAGATGATCCGCCATCTCGGTTCGTCGCTCACCGACGTCACGTATGTCTTCGACGAGCCCACGATCGGCCTGCACCCCCACGACATCCAGCGGATGAACGACCTGCTGCTGCAACTGCGCGACAAGGGCAACACCGTCCTCGTCGTGGAGCACAAGCCGGAGACGATCGCGATAGCCGACCACGTCGTCGACCTCGGCCCTGGCGCCGGCACGGCGGGCGGCACCGTCTGCTTCGAGGGCACCGTGAAGGGGCTGCGGGGCAGCGACACCATCACCGGACGCCACCTCGACGACCGGGCAAAGCTCAAGGAGTCGGTGCGCGCGTCGTCCGGCGCGCTGGAGGTCCGCCGCGCGTCGACCCACAATCTCCGGAACGTCAGCGTCGACATCCCGCTCGGTGTCCTCTGCGTGGTCACGGGCGTCGCCGGTTCCGGCAAGAGCTCGCTGATCAACGGCTCGGTCGCCGGCCGCGACGGCGTGGTCGTGATCGACCAGGGCGCGATCCGCGGCTCGCGGCGCAGCAACCCGGCGACGTACACCAGCCTGCTCGATCCGATCCGGAAGGCGTTCGCGAAGGTCAACGGCGTGAAGCCGGCCCTGTTCAGCGCCAACTCCGAGGGCGCCTGCCCCACCTGCAACGGTGCCGGCGTCATCTACACCGACCTGGGCGTCATGGCCACCGTCGAGTCCACCTGCGAAGACTGCGAGGGCAAGCGGTTCCAGGCGTCGGTGCTGGAGTACACGCTGGGCGGCCGCAACATCGCCGAGGTGCTCGCGATGTCGGTGACCGAGGCCGAGGAGTTCTTCGGCGCGGGCGAGGCGCGCACGCCGGCCGCGCACGCCATCCTCGACCGGCTCGCCGACGTCGGGCTCGGCTACCTCAGCCTCGGCCAGCCGCTGACCACGCTGTCCGGCGGCGAGCGGCAGCGGCTCAAGCTGGCCACCCACATGGCCGAGAAGGGCGGCGTCTACGTCCTCGACGAGCCGACCACCGGCCTGCACCTGGCCGACGTCGAGCAACTGCTGGGCCTGCTCGACCGGATCGTCGACTCCGGCAAGTCGGTCATCGTCATCGAGCACCACCAGGCGGTCATGGCGCACGCCGACTGGATTATCGACCTGGGCCCGGGCGCCGGCCACGACGGCGGGCGGATCGTCTTCGAGGGCACTCCGGCCGATCTCGTCAAGGACCGCTCCACCCTTACCGGCAAGCACCTCGCGGCGTACGTCGGCGCTGCCAAGCTACGGTAGGTCCATGGCGGTTGTGAAGATCAACGCGATCGAGGTGCCCGAGGGCGCCGGCCCGGAACTGGAGAAGCGGTTCGCCGCGCGGCTGCACGCCGTGGAGCACCAGCCCGGCTTCCTGAGCTTCGAGCTGCTGCGCCCGGTCGCGGGGGAGAGCCGCTACTTCGTCTACACGAAGTGGGAGAGCGAGGAGGCGTTCCAGGCGTGGGCCAACGGCCCGGCCAAGGAGGCGCACGCGGGCGCACGGGCTAAGCCGGTCGCGTCCGGCGCGTCCCTGCTGGAGTTCGAGGTCGTCCAGAACGCCTGACCTAGGCGGCGCTCACCGGCAGGCGCGCGTAGCCGCGGAGCACGAGACGGTCGCGGCGTACCGGGGTTCCGTCGGGGTTGAGCTTGGGAAAGCGGGTAAGCAGCAGCGGAAACGCGATCTGCGCTTCGAGCCGTGCCAGGGCGGCGCCCAGGCAGAAGTGCGCGCCCGCGCCGAACGACAGGGGTGCGTTGTCGGGGCGTGCCGGGTCGAACGTGTCGGCCGCCGCGAACCTGTCGGGGTCGCGGTTGGCTGCGCCGAGCAGCACCGTGACCTCGACCCGCTCGTCGACGTCGGCGCCGCCGACGGTCATGGCCGTCTGCGGCACCCGGCCGGTGACCTGCACCGGGGCGTCGAAACGCAGGAATTCCTCGACGAACGCCGGTGCCAGGTCGGGCGCCGCGCGCAGCTGGGCCATCGCGGCGGGATGATCGAAGAGTACGGCCATGCCGTTGCCGATGAGGTTGGTGGTCGTCTCGTGCCCCGCGAGCAGCAGCAGCGCCAGGTTTCCCAGCAGCTCGGCGCCGGACAGGGCCGAGCTGTCAGACGCCGCCGCGCTGGCGAGCTGGCTGGTCAGGTCGTCGGCGGGGGCGCGCCGGCGGTCGGCGGAACCAGGCCGAGCAGGTGGGCGCGTAGGGGAGGGGGGGCGTGGTCGGCGCGCGCGGGGGCCTCGGCGCTGGCCGCGTACTCGACGGCGCCGGCGAAGTCGCCGGCCACCGGCCGGAACCAGGCACGGTCCGACTCCGGCACGCCGAGCAGCTCGCAGATGACCGCGAGCGGCAGCGGCACGGCGAACTCCTCCATCAGGTCCACCGGCCCGCCGCTGTCGAGCCGATCGGCCAGGCGCGCTGCCTGCGCCTCGATCGCGGCGCGCAGCGCGGCCACCCGCCGGGGTGTGAACGCGCCGCTGACCAGCTGCCGCATGCGCCGGTGATCGGGCGGGTTGGTGTTGAGGACGGAGTCGGTGAGCAGGGCCTGCGACGGCCGGGCGGCGAACGCCGGGCCGAGCTGGCGGCGCAGCATGTCGCGGTCGGCCACCAGCATCCGCGGGTCCCGCAGCACCGCGCTGGCCTGCTCGTACGAGGTGACGATCAGCTGGCCGCCCAGGTGCAGGACGGGGCCGTGCGCGCGCAGCGCCGCGTACAGGGGGTACGGGTCCCGGCGACCCTGCGCGGTCATGAGGTGGCTCGCGGCAGACACGGGATCCATGCCTCGATCTTGCCAGCGGCCGGCAACCGGCCAGCGGCGTCAGCGGTGGCGCAGGATCGCCCGGACGGGTTCGGCCGGGCGCAGGGTGATCATTGGCGCGAGGGGCAGCCGCTCGTCGAGCGCCTCGACCCGGTACTCGGACAGCAGCGCGCGCAACAGGATGGTGGCCTCCAGCAGGGCGAAGTGCTCACCGATGCAGCTGCGTGGCCCGCCGCCAAAGGGGAAGTACGCGTATCGCGGCCGGTCGTGCTGACCGATGAACCGGTCGGGCTCGAAGCGGGTCGGGTCGGGCCAGAAGTCTGGGTGCCGGTGCGTGACGTACGAGGAGAGCAGCACCGTGGTGCCGGCCGGCACGTGGTAGCCGGAGATGGTGGTGTCGACGCTGGCGAGCCGCTCGGTGCTGTAGGCCGGCGGGTACTGCCGCATGCCCTCCATCAGCGCCGCCCGCACCAGATCCGCGTCGCCGCCCGCGACGCGGTCCTGCGTCGCCGGATCTCGACCCAGCAGGTACAGGGTGAAGGTGAGCGCTCCCGCGGTCGTCTCGTGCCCGGCGAGCAGGAACACCAGCACCTGATCGCGGATCTCTTCCGCGGACAGGGGCTGTCCGGTTTCGGGGTCACGTGCGGCGTGCAGCCGGCTGAGCATGTCGTCGTGGTCGTCGCCGCGGCTGGCGTGCCTGGCGATGATCCGGTCGACGATGGCGTACTGCGCCGCCCGCACCCGCGTGATCCGCCGGGCCCGGGGAGTCGGCCAGCGCAGCGGCGCGCGGACCACCTGCAGGGCGCGTGCCAGCGCGAGGTCGCCCATGACCGGCATCAGCCGCTGCAACTCCGGCACCGCCTCCTCGACGTCGTCGCCGAACAGCGCCCGGCCGACCACCCGCAGCGTGTAGCGCTGCATGAGGTGGTGCAGGTCTACAGTGGAGCCGGCGGCGACGGCGGGCTCGGCCACGACGCGCGCCGCCTCGGCGGCCATCAGCTCGGCGTATCCGGCCACGCGGCGCGGGGTGAACAGCGGTTGCAGGGTGCGCCGCTGGCGCAGCCACACGTCGCCTTCGCTGGTCAGCAACCCGGTGCCGATGAACTCGGTGAGCACCTGGAACGCGTTCGTGCGGCGGCTGATGGCCCGCCTGCCGGTGAACACCTCGTGGACGGCGTCGGGGTGGTGCGCGATGACGACGTCCTGGCTCACCGGATGCGGCCCCCACCGCGGCCCGATGTGGTACGAAACGACATCGCCGTAGTCTCGGAAGCCGGCCAGCAGCGTCCCGAGCATGTCGCGGCGGAACGCGGGGGCCATGCCCAACAGTGGATGCCCGATCGGGCCGGGAGCGGAGAGCCTTACCGTCGACTGCGCCACCATATCGACAAGCTTCCCACGCCTCTCCGACACTCTGGAAGTAATCTGGAGCGAATCCAGAAGATTTTCTTGACTGATTCCAGAAAAGTGATCCATACTCGTCCGGTGCGATCTACGCTCGATGCTGAGCCCCTGCTGCGGGAGGCTGCTCTGCGCGTGACCCGGCCCCGGGTCGCGGTGCTGACAGCGGTGCACGAGCACCCCCACGCAGACACGGACAGCATCGTCGGCATAGTTCGTAAGGATCTTGGTGAGGTGTCCACGCAGGCGATCTATGACGTCCTGCGGGCGTTGACCGCCGCGGGTCTGGTGCGGCGCATCCAGCCGGCCGGCTCCGTGGCCCGCTACGAGTCGCGGGTCGGTGACAACCATCACCACGTCGTGTGCCGGTCCTGCGGGGCGATCGCCGATGTTGACTGCGCCGTCGGCGAGCCGCCCTGCCTGACGCCGTCCGATGATCGCGGTTACGTGATCGATGAGGCGGAGGTCGTCTACTGGGGCCTGTGTCCGGCTTGTTCCAACTCGACAAGCACCTGATTTACCGCCTAAGGAGAGCACCGTGGCAAGTGAGAACAATGGCCTCATCTCGGGCGAGGCCCCCGTGCGCCCGCCGAAGGCGAGGTCCAATCGTGACTGGTGGCCCAACCAGCTGGACGTGAGCGTCCTGCACCAGAACCCGCCCGCGGGCGACCCCATGGGTGCGGATTTCGACTACGCCGCTGAGTTCAAGACCCTTGACCTCGCCGCGGTGAAGGCGGACATCCACGAGGTGATGACCACCTCGCAGGACTGGTGGCCGGCCGACTACGGCCACTACGGGCCGCTGTTCATCCGGATGGCCTGGCACAGTGCCGGCACGTACCGCACCAGCGACGGCCGTGGCGGTGGCGGCTCCGGCGACCAGCGCTTCGCGCCGCTGAACAGCTGGCCTGACAACGCGAGCCTCGACAAGGCCCGGCGCTTGCTGTGGCCGGTCAAGAAGAAGTACGGCAAGAAGATCTCGTGGGCCGACCTGATGATCCTCGCCGGCAACGTCGCGCTGGAGTCGATGGGCTTCAAGACCTTCGGCTTCGCCGGCGGCCGCGCCGACGTCTGGGAGCCGGAGGAGGTCAACTGGGGTACCGAGGACACCTGGCTCGGCGACCAGCGCTACAGCGGCGACCGCGAGCTCGCCAAGCCCTACGGCGCGGTGCAGATGGGCCTGATCTACGTCAACCCCGAGGGCCCGAACGGCAACCCGAACGCCCTCGCCGCGGCCCGCGACATCCGGGAGACGTTCGGCCGGATGGCGATGAACGACGAGGAGACCGTCGCGCTCATCGCCGGTGGGCACACGTTCGGCAAGGCGCACGGTGCCGCCAACCCCGACCGTAACGTCGGTCCGGAGCCCGAGGCCGCTCCGATCCAGGAGCAGGGCCTGGGCTGGAAGAACGCCCACGGCTCCGGCAAGGGCGGCGACACCATCACCAGCGGCCTCGAAGGCGCGTGGACGCCTACCCCGACCGCGTGGGACAACAGCTTCTTCGAGACCCTGTTCAGCTTCGAATGGGAGCAGACCACGAGCCCGGCGGGCGCGAAGCAGTGGAAGCCGACCGACCCGGCCGCGGCCGACCTGGTACCGGACGCCCACGACTCGTCGAAGCGCCACGCGCCCATGATGCTCACGACCGACCTCGCCCTGCGCGTGGACCCGATCTACGAGCCGATCGCGCGCCGCTTCTACGAGAACCCGCAGGAGTTCGCCGAGGCCTTCGCCAAGGCATGGTTCAAGCTCACCCACCGCGACATGGGGCCCATCGCCCGGTACCTGGGCCCCGAGGTTCCCGCCGAGCCGCA
This sequence comes from Micromonospora sp. CPCC 205371, assembly GCF_026130045.1. Taxonomy (GTDB): domain Bacteria; phylum Actinomycetota; class Actinomycetes; order Mycobacteriales; family Micromonosporaceae; genus Phytohabitans. The sequence goes on along the minus strand of NZ_JAIBNX010000202.1, from coordinate 1,347 downwards.
GATCTGGCAGGACCCGGTCCCGCCGGTCACGCACGAGCTCGTCGGCGCGGACGACATCGCCGCTCTCAAGGAGACGATCCTCGGCTCGGGCCTGTCCATCTCCGAACTGGTCGCGACCGCTTGGGCCTCGGCGTCGACGTTCCGTGGCACCGACAAGCGGGGTGGAGCCAACGGCGCCCGCATCCGCCTCGCGCCGCAGAACGAGTGGGAGGTCAACGACCCGGCCCAGCTGGCGAAGGTCCTGCGCACCCTGGAGGGCATCCAGCAGCAGTTCAACGCGACCGGTGGCGCCAAGCAGGTCTCGCTCGCCGACCTGATCGTGCTCGGCGGTGCCGCCGCCGTGGAGCGCGCCGCGAAGAACGCCGGGTTCGACGTCGAGGTTCCGTTCACGCCGGGGCGCACCGACGCCACGCAGGACCAGACCGACGTGGAGTCGTTCGCGGTACTGGAGCCCACCGTCGACGGTTTCCGCAACTACCTCGGCAAGGGCCACGTACGCCCGACCGAGCAGCTACTCGTCGACCGGGCCCAGCTGCTGACGCTGAGCGCCCCCGAGATGACGGTGCTGGTCGGTGGCCTGCGGGTGCTGAACGCCAACACCCAGCAGTCCAAGCACGGCGTGTTCACCGAGCGGCTGGAGACGTTGAGCAACGACTTCTTCGTCAACCTGCTCGACTTCGGTACCAAGTGGGAAGCGACCTCGGACGAGGAGGAGACGTTCGAGGGCCGCGACACCGCCACGGGCGAGGTGAAGTGGACCGCCACCCGTGTGGACCTGGTCTTCGGCTCGAACTCGGTGCTGCGGGCGCTCGCGGAGGTCTACGCGAGCGACGACGCGAAGGAGAAGTTCGTGCGTGACTTCGTCGCCGCGTGGGTCAAGGTCTCCAACCTCGACCGCTTCGACCTAGCCTAATCGTCCCAACCGTGATCAAGGCGTCCCTCAAGTCGCTCTAAC
>NZ_JAIBNX010000202.1:0-382 GCF_026130045.1 Micromonospora sp. CPCC 205371 | reverse complement strand
GGTCCACCCCTCATAAGCATGCGTAGAGTCCACAGACACGCCTTGATCACGCGAAAGGCGGCGCGCGGCGCCGGGTGACCGTTACAGGGGCGGGTACGCGTTCTGCATGAGCTGTTGGAACTGGGCGGAGAACCACGCGCCCTCGGCGGGTGCGCCGGCCAGCGCGCCGGTGTAGGTGTTGCTGCCGCGCGGCGCCCCGGTGTAGGTGGGGTCGCACATGCGGTCGAAGGGAGTGCCGGCGATGTCGCCGCTGGCGCCGTCTGACTCGCCCGGCGGCTTGATCCACGCGTAGGCGTGGACGCCGGCGGCGGGCGCGGGCGGGGGGCGCCCCCCCCGGGCGGGCGCCGGGCGGGGGGGGGGGGGGGGGGTGGCGGTGGGGGGG
>NZ_JAIBNX010000201.1 GCF_026130045.1 Micromonospora sp. CPCC 205371 | reverse complement strand
TCGATCAAGGGCGAATGCACGTGGTTGGATCTCTTTTCCGCGTGCGTTTGCCCTTGATCGATGAAGATGCCCTTGATCGCCGCGCGGGGTGCGGTGCCGCACTTCCCCGCTGCCGCAGGCGTCTGCGGCTGGCCACGCCGTGCGAGGTCTTGGCTTCGCCACAGACGGCGGCACCGCGTGGCATCGCCCATTCAGCCGGCGGTGGACCGCACAAGTTCGCCGAACTTGCGGTGTCAGGCGCCGAGGGCGCATTTCCCCGAAATCGCTGCTCCGACGCCGGTGACGGCCCGCCGCCCGCACGGACGCACGGACGCACGGACGCACGGACGCACGGACGCACGGACGCACGGACGTGCCACGGTATGCGAACAGCGTCCATGCCCACGACGCCGATCAAGGAGATCTCCATCGATCAAGGGCGAATACACGCGGAAAAGAGATCCAACCACGTGCATTCGCCCTTGATCGACGAGCAGAGGACGCCGCACGCGACACGCGCGGCGCGGCGCGGCGCGGCGCGGCGCGACAGCGTCCACGGCGGCCCGGCACGCGACAGCGTCCAGGGCGTGCAGGGCGCGGCGCGGATGGGCGCGGGTGGGCGGCGGGGGTTGGGTGGGTTAGTCGCCGGGGCCGCAGGCTGTGCCGTCGCCGTTGCGGTCCAGGGCGTGGCGGTCGCGGCCGCCCTCGATTTTCAGAGGCTTGAAGCCGCGTTCCTTCAGCCACCCACACTTGTCCGTCACGCTGGCCGGAAACTCCCACGGCACGCAGACGTCGCGGCCGCCGTACGCGTGGTCGCACCCGTCGGTGCCTTCGGCGATCTCGACGCCTGCGGTGGGTGACAGGGCGGGGCCTTGGGGTTTGGTGCCGGGCTGCTGGGCGAAGTCTTGTACGAAGGCCGGCGGCGTCACCGCGGAGCCGGCCTGCGCCCCCTGGCCGGGGTCGTCGGCGTGGCCCGGCTTCGGGCGGTCGTTTTGAGGGCCGGGGCCGTACCCGTCGCCTGGGGAGCCGGCCGACCAGCGGGAGTCGGCGTCGGAATCGGCCGCCAACGTGCCGGCAAGGCCGATACCGAGAGCGAGCAGCACCACGCCGCCCGCGATCGCCGTGCGGATGGGCCAGCTCGCCGCGCGCCATCCGCCCCATGCGCGGCCAGCTAGCCGGCCAACGCCTGGTCCAACCGCCGCCAACCAGCCCGCACCGCGCCTTGCGCCGCGCCCCCCCCCCCCGCCCCCCCGCCCCCCCGCGGCCCCGCCGGGCCCGCCCGCAGACCCGCCACCGTGCTGCGATGACCGGCCCGCGAGCTCGCGGGTGAGTGACGCCAAGCGGCCGCCGAGCGAGCTGAGCCGCGCCGCGAAGCGGGAGCTCATCCGACCTTGACCCACTTGGCGACGGACGGGACGCCGTTGGCGCCGTGGACGAAGAGCATGTACCAACCGGGCGGCGCGATGTTCGGGTTGTTGGTCATGTTGAGGTCGATCGTGTTGCCGTTGACGGTCATCGGCAGCTCGACGAAGCGCTGGTTCGGGTCGGACGAGTGGGTCACGGCGGCCGGGCGGATCAGCGATGCCCGGGTCACGGCACGGTCGACGGTGATGCGCTGGGTGGTGCCGTACCCCCACTGTGCCGACGCGAGCGTCGTGATCGCCGGCCGGGTGCCGCTCATCAAGTATGGCGGCGTGTAGATGGAGATGCGCATGTCGAACGAGCCGTTGCCGGGGTTGTCGCCGACCGCCATCACCCGGCCGTCGGGGAGCAGGAACGCCGACGAGTGGTACGTGCGGGGCACCGGGTCGGCGGCCACCGGGGTGAACTTGTTGGTGGCCGGGTTGTAGATGGACGCTTCGAAGACCGGGTCGGCGCGGTTGTGCAGGGCACCGCCGGTCTCGAAGACGGTGCCGTCGGGCAGCAGCACCAGCGAGACGTACATCTTGCCGGTGCCGGCGGCCTGGGTCTGGCCGTTGGCGAGCTTGCCGCGCGGGAGCAGCGGTCCGGCCGTGTACCGAGGGTTGGCCGCCTTGAGGTCGATGACATCGGTGAGCCGGCCAGCGGTGGCGCCGACGTCGCCGTTGCCGCCGCCGACTGTGAACACCCTCTGGTCCTGCGCGGGCGGCAGCAGGACGCTCATCGACTGGTCGCGATAGTCCTTGTTCTGCAGGCCGGGCACGTCGGTCCACTTGCCGTTGGGGTAGTCGTAGAGGCGGGCGCCAGCGCCGGGCAGGCCGCTGCCGAAGGTGTGGCTGCCGGTGTAGAAGAGCCGGCCGTCCTGCATCAGCACCATGGCCGGGTACAGGCCCCACCATTCCCACGTCTGGACCACGTCGTTCTGCGGCAGCCACTTGCCTTCGGACGCGTCGAAGTATTCGGTCACGGTCGTGCCGCTGGAGTCGGGTCCGAGGCCGCCGAGCGAGATGACATCGCCGTTGCCGAGCACGGTCGCCGACGGGTACCAGTGCCCGGTCGCCATGTCGTTGGTGGCCGTGTACCTGTTGGTGGCGGGGTCGAACAGGTACGAGTCGGCGAGGCCCTTGTAGCCGACGGAGCCGTCGGCGGCGGCGTAGTCCTTGGTGCCGCCCATCACCAGGATCTTGCCGTCGGCGAGTGCGACGTGCCCGGCGCAGAAGAGGTCGGCCGGGGTGGGCACGTTGGTGAACGTGCCGCTGGTCGGGTCGTAGACGGCGGTCTTGAACGTGCCGGCCTTGAACGCGTTGGGGTCGTTGCCGGAGCCGGCGACGAGCAGCACCTTGCCGTTGCGTAGCACGGCCGCGTGGATGGCGCGCACCGACGACTCGTACGGCATGACCCGCCACTGGCCCGCGACGCAGCGCTTGCAGATCTGCTTCGGCACGGCGGGCGTCGCGTCGACCATCCGGTAGTCGTCGGTGACGAGGGTGCCTGCGCCGTACAGGTTGACGCCGAACGTGATCTGGTCAGTGCCCGCGGGCACCGGCGGCGTGCGCACCGTCTTCTGCTTGAACTGCTTGGTCGCTGGGAGAGTGGCGAGGTCGGTCCAGTACTGCCAGCCGGCCTTGGCGTCGTGGCGGTACAGCGTCATCGCGGTGGCGGCGCTGGTCGACGTGTACCAGACGGAGAGGTCGTACTGTCGCCCTTCGGTAACCCTGGGTGCGCAATCCATTACCGCGCCACGGCTGCCCGATGTGAAGGCACCGATGGTGATTTTCAACGCTGCCTTGCCCGTGCGGGCGGTCGGTGTTACGGCGTACGAAAAGTTCTGCTTGCCCTGCCCAGTCCGTTTCCAGCACTGCGGAAAGCCGTTTGCGGATGTCTCCATGCCCGGGTTGCGCACGAGATTTGTGGCAGCCTGAGCGGGCGTGCCGACCACGAGGCCGACCGCGCACAGCACCGCGAAGGTAAGCAGGCGAGCGAGTCCACGGCGAAGCTCAGGGCTCCACATGGGGGCGGGTGGCAACGAGATCTCCCCAGTCTCTGACGTCATAGCCGTCCGGCAGCATAGCCGCGTCGAGCACGGAACCGATACAGTCCATGACAGAAAGCCAATCGTCGGCTTTGGGTAACTGCGTCCGTGCCCTAAACTCCGGCAATCATGAGTCGCTCTGCACTTCCCGTCGTGGGGCCTAACGGGGAAGTACACATCCCCTTGCCTCGCCGGGCGCGCGGGGTGGATGACGACGCCACAATCCTCATGGAGGTGGCTCGCGTCGAGCCGATCTCCGAGACGCCACGGCGTCTGGAAGTGTGGCTGAGCCAGGTCTGCTGGGCCGCACCCGCGGTAGTGACGTTGGTCTCGTGCCTGATCGGCATCACCGGCCCCGCGCTGTGGGCGGACGAGTTGGCAACCTGGGGCATCACGACGGTGTCGTGGGCCGAGTTGTGGAAGCAACTCGACGGCACCGACGCCTCGATCGGGCCGTACTACGTCTTCATCCGGCTCTGGACCACCGTTTTCGGCGATTCCGACCTTGCGCTGCGCCTGCCCTCGACGTTCGCGATGGTCGCCACCGCTGCCGTGATCGGCCTGATCGGGCGCCGGCTCGGCGCGCCGCGCGCCGGCCTGATCGCGGGGCTGGTGTTCGCGGTGCTGCCCATCACCGCCCGTTTCGGGCAGGAGGCCCGGCCGTACGCGCTAGCGACGTTCGCCGCCGCGGTGGCCACCCTGCTGCTGATCCGGATGCTGGAGGGATACACGCTCGGTGTCGGGCTTGCATACGCACTGTCGCTGACGGTGCTGGGGGCCCTGCACCTCGTCGCGCTGGGCCTGGCGGCGGGTCACGGGTTGGCAGTACTCGTGCACAAGCGCAAGCTGCTCTGGCGCTGGACGCCGACGGCGGTGGCCGGGTTGGTCCCACTTATCCCTCTTGTCCTTATTGGACGCCGCCAGCAGGGCAACCAGATCGGCTGGATCCCACTCGCCGACCTGCACCAACTCGAGGCGTACGCGAACGAGATGTTCGGCAGCGCCGTCGTCGGCGGCGCGCTGCTGGTGCTCGGCGCGGCCGCCATCTCCCGCGAGCGCGGCGCGGTGGTCGCCGCCTGCGTCGCCGTCACGCCCGCCGCACTGCTCTTCACCGCCGGCACGGTGAGCCACCTGTGGCAGCAGCGGTACGTGCTCTTCACGGTCGTCGGCTGGGCACTGCTCGCGGGCCTGCTGCTGGCCAAGCGCGGCGTCGTGGCCGCCGCCGCGGCCGTGGCGACGCTCGCGGTGCTCTCGCTCCCCGGCCAGGTCTCGGTCCGCAAACCAGCCTTCCGGTACCAGGACACAGCCGCCGTCGTCGCGTTGCTGACGTCGAGCTACCGGCCCGGTGACGGCATCGTGTACGGCCTGCGGGACCGCGGGCCAGGCGTGCTGAACCGCGACATCATCGCCCACTACATCCCCGCCGACATGCGCCCCACCGACCTGCTCGTTGACCGTCCAATGCGGACAGACGGCTGGATGGTGGCGAGCGAGCACCAGGACGTGGCCGCCCGGCTCGGCGAGACCCAGCGCATCTGGGTGCTGCGCCTCGGCGACTACGGCGACCCACTCGACGGGCTGGACGGCAGCAAGTCCCAGGCGCTGAGCGAGCGGTACGACGTCCAGGAGACCTGGCGGACCACGGGCTACACGGTCGCGCTGCTGATCCGGAAGGCCACCGAGTGACCACGCACGTGGATGCCCCGATCCGCGACGAGCCCGACCGCACACAGGTCATTTCGCTTCCGCCGCCCACCGAAACGCACGTGCTGCCCGCCGTACGGATGCCCATCACGTCGGGCGGCACCACGATGGCGCAGCGGCACGCGAGCTGGCTGCCCCGCATGTGGCCACTCGCGGTGGCGTTCACGGTGGTGCTCGGCCTCACCTGGCTGCTCAGCGTGAAGTCCACCGGTCCCCTTGGCCCGGTGGTCACCATCATCTGGACGTACCCGGTCATCGGCACGGTGATCGGCCTGGCCGGCGCGGTCATCACCCGGCGGCGGCTGCGCCGCGACCGGCTGACGGCGGCCGACAACCAGATCATCAAGTGCAACGACCGCCTCGTCGTGGTCGTGCCGACCATCGGACGGCACGACACGTACCCGGCGCTGGACCGCGTCGTGCGCTCCTACATCACGTACCTGCCTGAGTGCTTCTCGAAGCTGCGCGTCGACGTCGTCGTCGAGGAGGGCTGCGAGGCGGCTGACAAGATCCGTGAGCTGGCCGCCGTGAGCCGGTACATCCGGGTGGTCACCGTGCCGAAGGGGTACAAGACCGAAAACGGCACCCGGTTCAAGGCGCGCGCGAACCACTACGCCCACGAGCTGCGGATGGCGCAGCACGAAGACCGCGACGACGTCTGGGTCCTGCACATGGACGACGACACCGGTGTCGGCCTCGACACGGCGATCGCGGTGGCGCGCCTGATCGAGCAGCAGCGGACGCTCGGCGACGAGGCGAAGCACCTCGCTCAGGGCATCCTCACGTACCCGCGGGAGCACGCCCGCAGCGGCCTCTCCTGGCTCGCCGACGCGCTGCGGCCGATCGCCGACGTCACGGTGTACTCGGCGTTCACCGGCGGCGGCACCCCGCTGGCCGGCGTGCACGGCGAGTTGCTGCTGGTGCGGGCGTCGGTCGAGGCCGAGATCGGCTGGGACTTCGGTCCGGACGCGATCGTCGAAGACGCCCAGTTCGCGCTCATCTTCAGCCGGCGGTACCCGGGCCGCAGCGCCTGGTTCGCCGGCCGCTGCTACGGCGCCTCGCCGGCCACCGTGCGCGACTTCTTCCGGCAGCGCGAGCGGTGGGCGTGGGGCCTGGTCGGGCTGGCCCTCAACGACCAGATCCCGCTGCGCGACCGGCTCTACATTGGATACTCGATCGTCACGTGGGTGACGAGCCCGTTGCAGCACCTCGGATTCGTGATGCTTCTCGGCGCGCTCCTCGGTTCGTACGACACGGTGCCGATCACGCTCGCGGTGCTGCCGATCTGGGCGCTCAACATGGCGTACGCGGTCTGGTTGTACTCGGAGGGCCTACGGATCAACGTGAGCGTCTCGCGCCGGGCCCGGTACCGGTGGTGGGAGGGGGTCGCGGTGATCCTGCTGATTCCCGTGTTCGCGCTCATGGAGGGCATCGGCGCGGTCCGCGGCCTGTACCGGTACCTGCGCGGCGGCCAGCAGGCGTTCGTAGTGATCGCGAAGCCGGTATGAGGAAGGGGCTGGCGGTCGTCGCCGCGCTCGCCGTGCTGGCGGGCTGCTCAGCGCAGAGCGACGATCCGGTCTCCCGGATCTCGACGGCACAGCCCCCCGGATCGCCGGCGGCGACGGAGGAGCCCGTCGTCAAGGTCAGCGAGCCGTGGACCGAGGGCATGTACCAGCACGGCGTCGCGGTCTACTGGGAGAACAACCCGAACGACACCGACCAGATCGTGCGCGCCAAGGCGCAGAAGATCCTCGACCACATCGTGTCGATGGGCGCGAACTCCGTCTCGATCTCGTTCTCCTTCGTCATGGAGTCCGCGACCGCCAGCGGGGTGCTCACCGACCACGACATCACCCCGTCGCCCCGGCGGCTGTCGATCGTGCTCGACGAGGCGAACAAGCGGGCGCTGCGCACGGCGGTGCGTCCGATGCTCAACGAGCGCAACCTCGTCAAGGACGACCCGGACATGTGGCGCGGCTCGATCCGCCCGGCGAGCAAGCAGAAGTGGTTCGCCTCGTACCGGGACCTGCTGGTCTCGTACGGGAAGGTGGCCGCCGAGGCCAAGGTGGCGACCTTCGTGGTGGGCACCGAACTGAACTCGCTGGAGTCCTACACCGACGGCTGGGAGGTCGTCGCCGAGGGCCTGCGCGCGGTCTACAGCGGCGAGCTGGACTACAGCGCCAACCACGACCGGCTGCGCAAGGACGGGCCGGCGGAGGGCATCACGCGCTCGGTCGACGCGTACCCGTCGCTGAAGGTCGGCGACGGCGCCACGGTCTCGCAGCTCGAAAGCGGCTGGAACGCCTGGCTGACCAAGAATCGCGGGAAGGGTGAGCTGCCCGACCTGGTGCTCGCCGAGGTGGCGATCGGCGCGCGCAGCGGGGCGTACCGGGAGCCCTGGTCACCGCATCAGAAGGGCGAGATCAAGCCGCAGATCCAGCAGCGCTGGTTCGAGACGGCGTGCGCTGGCCCCCGGCGTGGGACCCCCCCGGGCATCTACTTGTGGATGACCACCCTGACCGCCGCCCGGAAGAAGAAGCCGACGGCGAACACGCCGATGGACTTCATCGCGCGCCCGGGCGAGCAGACCGTGAAGGACTGCTTCGCCCGGGACGCACGACGCGCGTAGCTCCACGCCGACGCAGACCATCCGGCCCGGTACCCCGATCACCTTGCGGGGGCCGCGGCCCCCCAGGTGACCCCCCACGGCGGCCAGCGCGGCCTCGCGGACGGCGGCCTCGGCCGCGTCGGCCGCGACCTCGACCCGGCCGCGGACCTTGCCATTCACCTGCACCGGGTACGTGACGGACTCGTCCACCAGCAGCGCCGGGTCGGCGACCGGGAAGTCGGTGTACGCCAGCGTGCCCTCGTGGCCCAGCTTGGCCCACAGCTCCTCGGCGACGTGCGGTGCGAACGGTGCCAGCATCAGCACCAGCGGCTCGACCACCTCGCGGGGCGTCGCCGGCAGCGGCGTGGCCGCGTTCGTCAGCTCGATCAGCTTGGCGATCGCGGTGTTGAAACGCAGTTCGTCCATGTCGGCGCGGACGCCTTCGATCGTGCGGTGCAGCAGCCGCCGCACGTCGTCGCCGGCCGGCTCGTCGACGACCCGGGACGCGCCGGTCTCCTCGTCGACGACCAGCCGCCACGCCCGCTGCAGGAACCGCTGCGAGCCCACCACCGCGCGGGTGTCCCACGGGCGGGAGACGTCCAGGGGGCCCATCGCCATCTCGTACACCCGGAAGGTGTCGGCGCCATAGCGTTCGCACATCTCGTCGGGCGTGACGACGTTCTTCAGCGACTTGCCCATCTTGCCGTACTCCCGGAAGACCTCCTGGCCCTCGTAGAAGTAGGCGCCGTCGCGCTCCTCGACCTCTTCGGCCGGCACGATCACGCCGCGCGCGTCGCGGAACGCGTACGCCTGGATGTAGCCCTGATTGAACAGCTTGCGGAACGGCTCGAACGACGAGATCTGGCCCAGGTCGTACAGCACCTTGTGCCAGAAGCGGGCGTACAGCAGGTGCAGCACGGCGTGCTCGACACCGCCGACGTACAGGTCGACGCCACCACAGTCGACCTCCGACTGCGGACCCATCCAGTACCGCTCGTTTTCGGGGTCGACCAGCAGCTTGTCGTTGTGCGGGTCCAGGTAGCGCAGCTCGTACCAGCACGAGCCGGCCCACTGCGGCATCGTGTTGGTCTCGCGGGTATAGCGCTGAGGACCGTCGGCAGCGCCAAATTCGCCAGTCAAGTCCAGCTCGACCTCGACCCACTCCTTGGCGCGCGACAGCGGGGTCTCCGGCTCGCTGTCGGCGTCGTCGGGGTCGAAGGTGCGTGGCGAGAAGTCGTCGACGTCGGGCAGCTCGACGGGCAGCATCGACTCGGGCAGCGCGACGGGCAGGCCGGTCTCGTCGTAGACGATCGGGAAGGGCTCGCCCCAGTACCGCTGGCGGCTGAACAGCCAGTCGCGCAGCCGGTAGGTCACCGCGCCGGTGCCGTGCCCGTTCGCCTCCAGCCACTCGATGATCTTTGCCTTGGCGTCCGCGATGCCCAGCCCGTCCAGGAAACCGCTGTTTATGGCCGGGCCTTCGCCCGTGAACGCCTTGCCCTCGAAGCCCTCGGACGGCCGCACGGTGCGGATGATCGGCAGGTCGAAGACCTCGGCGAACTCCCAGTCGCGCTCGTCCTGCCCGGGCACCGCCATGATCGCGCCGGTGCCGTATCCGGCCAGCACATAGTCGGCGATGAACACCGGGATCTGCTCGCCATTGACCGGGTTCGTGGCGTATGCGCCGATAAAGACGCCGGTCTTCTTGCGGGATTCGGCGGTGCGCTCCGCTTCCGTCTCGCCCACGATCGACGCGCGGTACGCCGCGACGGCTTCGGCGGGCGTCGAGTGGCCGCCGGTCCATGCCTGCTTGGCACCCGAGGGCCAGGCTGCCGGGACCAGGCGGTCGACCAGCTCGTGCTCCGGCGCCAGCACCATGTAGGTCGCGCCGAACACGGTGTCGGGCCGCGTGGTGAATACCTTGATGGGACTGGCGGCCGTGGGGAATTCGATGTGGGCGCCCGTGGAGCGGCCGATCCAGTTGCGCTGCATCAGCTTGACCGGCTCCGGCCACTCCAGCGTGTCCAGGTCGTCGACCAGGCGGTCGGCGTACGCGGTGATCCGCATCATCCACTGCTTCAGGCTGCGCTTGAAGACCGGGAAGTTGCCGCGCTCGCTGCGCCCGTCGGGTGTGACCTCTTCGTTGGCCAGCACGGTGCCCAGGCCCGGGCACCAGTTGACCGGCGCCTCGGAGATGTACGCCAGGCGGTGGTCATCGACGATCTGGCGTTGCTCGATCGCGGACAGGGCGGCCCACTCGCGGCCATCCGGCGTCTGCCGCTCACCGCGCTCGAACGCGACGATCAGGTCGGCGATCGGCCGCGCCCGCTTCAGCTCCGTGTCGTACCAGGAGTTGAAGATCTGCAGGAAGATCCACTGAGTCCACCGGTAGTACCCGACGTCGGTGGTGGCCAGGCTGCGGCGGTTGTCATACGCCAGGCCCAGCCGGCGCAGCTGCGTCCGGTACCGCTCGACGTTGGCCTCGGTGGTCACCCGCGGGTGCGTGCCGGTCTGCACGGCGTACTGCTCCGCGGGCAGGCCGAACGCGTCGAAGCCCATCGGATGCAGCACGTTGTACCCGGCCATCCGCTTGTACCGGGTGTAGGAGTCGGTGCCGATGTAGCCCAGCGGGTGGCCGACGTGCAGACCGGCGCCCGACGGGTACGGGAACATGTCGTGCACGTACAGCTTGGGGGCGCCCGTGCGCGGGTGGCTCGGGTCGGCCAGCTCGCCCGACGGGTTGGGCGCGTCAAACGTCCCGTTACGTTCCCAGTAGTCCTGCCAGCGGATCTCTATCTCGTTCGCCAGCGCAGCGGTGTACCGGTGCGGTGGGGCATCGCCTGTTTCGCTCATCTTTCGACCTCCGGGGCCATTCTCACCTGGACACGAAAAAGCCCCTCACGCAGGAGGGGCAGCCGCACTGTCGATGCTCGTCAGTGCGGCTTTCTAAGGAGCAGGAAGGCCCTGGTCATGTCCCGCAGTGTACACCGGGGATACCGAGAGCGACTCGGCGATTTTCGCCCTGCGGACTAACCTGTGGGCATGCGGGTGGTCCGTCACACAACCCGGCCTGCACTCCCGCGAACCTTACGGCCCGCCTTACGTATCTATTAGGGAAGCCGTGGCACCACGAGGAGGAGGCCTGTGACACAGCAATCCTGGGACGAGCTTGGCGGTGCACTGTCGAGCGCCGAGTTCCGCGCCGCGAGCGACGCGATCGTCGCCAACATCGAGCAGGTGATCGAGGGTAAGACCGCCACGGTCCGGCTCGCGCTCGCGGTGCTGCTCGCAGAAGGCCACCTACTGATCGAAGACGTTCCCGGCGTCGGCAAGACCAAGCTCGCCAAGGCGCTCGCCAGGTCCATCGACTGTTCGGTACGGCGAATCCAGTTCACCCCCGACCTGTTGCCCAGCGACGTGACCGGCGTCAGCGTCTACAACCAGGAAACCCACGACTTCGAGTTCAAGCCGGGCGCGGTCTTCGCCAACCTGGTGGTCGGCGACGAGATCAACCGCGCGTCGCCGAAGACCCAGTCGGCGCTGCTCGAAAGCATGGAGGAGCGTCAGGTCACCGTCGACGGCGTCACGTACGAACTACAGACGCCGTTCATGGTCATCGCGACGCAGAACCCCATCGAGATGGAGGGCACGTACCCCCTCCCCGAGGCGCAGCGCGACCGGTTCACCGCCCGGATCGCCATGGGGTACCCGGACAGCAGCTCCGAACTGGCGATGCTCGACGTGCACGGCGCCCGCGACCCGCTCTTCGCGCTCAAGCCGGTATCGGACGCCAACACCGTACGGCGGCTGATCTCGACCGTGCGCGAGGTGCACGTGGCCGACGCGGTCAAGCAGTACGCGGTCAACCTGGTCACCGCGACCCGCGAGGCCCCCGAGCTGCGGCTCGGGGCGTCACCGCGGTCGACGCTCCAGATGCTGCGCACCGCGCGGGCGGTCGCCGCTCTCGAGGGCCGCGACTACGTGCTCCCCGACGACCTGCAGAACCTGGCCGTGCCGGTGCTCGCCCACCGCGTCATCCCCACCGCCGACTCGCAACTCGCCCGGCGCACCACCGACGCGATCATCGCCGACCTGGTGCACCGACTGCCGCTGCCACACGAGCGCCAGCGGTCGCCGTACGACAACCGGCCCAGCACCGGCGACGGTCGGGCCCAGTACGACCAGCGGAGGAACTGACGTGCGCGAGGCTCTTCGGGGATTGACCACCCGGGGCCGCTCCTTCCTTGCCGCGGCTGCCGCCGCGGCACTGTCCGCGCTGATCCTCGGCGAGAAGGATCTGCTGCGGGTCGCCGTGCTGCTCGCGATCCTGCCGTTGCTCGCGGCCCTCTACGTGGGCCGCAGCCGGTACCGGCTGGCGTGCAGCCGATCGCTCCAGCCGCACCGAGCACCGGTCGGCGCGAGCGCCCGGGTGGTGCTCCGCCTGCAAAACATGTCCCGCCTGCCCACCGGCACCCTGCTGCTCGAAGACCGGCTCCCGTACGCGCTCGGCAGCCGGCCACGGGTGGTGCTGGAGCGGCTCGGTGCCCGCCAGGCCAGCTCGGTCGCCTACACCGTCCGCGCCGACGTGCGCGGGCGGTACGAGGTCGGCCCGCTGGTCGTGCGGCTGACCGACCCGTTCGGCCTGTGCGAGCTCACCCGGTCGTTCCCCAGCATCGACCGGCTCACCGTGATCCCGCAGGTCGTGCCGCTGCCCAACGTCCGCCTCGCCGGCGAGTACACCGGCGCGGGCGACAGCCGGGCCCGCTCGGTCGCGGTACACGGTGAAGACGACGCGGCCACCCGCGAGTACCGGCGCGGCGACGACCTGCGCCGGGTGCACTGGAAGTCGACCGCGCGCCTCGGCGAGCTGATGGTGCGGCGCGAGGAGCAGCCGTGGGAGAGCCGCGCCACGGTCGTCCTCGACACCCGCGCCTTCGCCCACCGGGGCGAAGGGCCGACGGCCAGCTTCGAGTGGGCGGTGTCGGCGGCGGCCAGCATCGCCGTCCACCTGCGGGAGGCCGGGTACAAGATCCGGCTGGTCACCGACTCGGGTATCGACGCCGACGCGACCGACGGCGGCGAGGGCCTGATCCTCGATCACCTCGCCGACGTCAAGCTGAACAAGCGCGGCGACGTCGCGCAGCTGGTCGAAGCGGTCCGGCGGCGTTCCGACGGCGGCCTGGTGATCGCGCTGCTGGGCGCCCTGACCAGCGCGGAGGCCGAGATGCTCGCCGGCCTGCGCGGCAACAGCACCACCTGTGTGGCGTTCCTGATCGACAGTTCGACCTGGCTGACCCTGCCGCCGGAGTCACGCGCGGAGGCCAGCCGCGCGCACGGCGCGTCGGCGCTGGGGCTCATGCGCACCGGCTGGCGGGTCGTCGGTGTCGCACACGGCAACAAGCTGCCCGGTCTGTGGCCGCAGGCCGGCCGCGGCTCGCAAGGGTTCGCGTGGCGGGCGACGCTCGCCGAGACGGTAGCCGGAGGGATGAGGTAACTCGATGCGGAATCGCCATCTGGGGTTCGTGGCCGCGGCGGCCACCCTGCTCGCCGCCGCGCCACTCTCGGCGATCTACGAGCGATGGACCTGGCTGATCCAGTGCGCCGTCGCCGTGGCGCTGATAGCCGGTGCCGCCACCCTGGCCCGCTCGCTGCGGGCACCCCTGTGGGCGCAACTGCTCGGCATGGCGGCGACGCTGCTGCTGACGCTGACCATCATGTTCCCCAGCGGCGACGAACTACTCTTCCTCATCCCCACCCCCGACACGTTCAGCCACTTCAGCGCGATGACCGGGTTCGCGCTCGAAGACATGCGGTCTTATGGGGTGCCGGTGCCCGACCGGCCCGGACTCCAGTTCATCACCGTCCTCGGGGTCGGCGCGGTGGCCATCCTCGTCGACCTGCTCACCGTCAGCATGCGGCGGCCCGCCCTCGCCGGCCTGCCCATGCTGGCCATCTACTCGGTACCGGTCGCCGTCTACACCACCAGCGTCCCGCCGCTACCGTTCGTCGTCGGCGCGATCGGGTTCCTCTGGCTGCTGGCCGCCGACAACGTCGACCGAGTTCGCCGCTTCGGTCGCCGGTTCACCGGTGATGGCCGCGACGTCGACGTGTGGGAGCCGTCGCCCCTGGCCGCCGCCGGGCGCCGCCTCGCCGTCGTCGGCGTAGTCCTCGCGGTCCTCGTGCCGCTCGCGGTCCCTGGCATGACCAGCGGCCTGCTCGCCAACGTCGGCCAGGGCGGCACCGGGCCCGGTGGCACCGGGCGCGGCGGGCGGGTCGACCTGTTCGCGAAGCTCAGCGGCGACCTCAACCAGTCTTCGGTCACCGACCTTCTCAAGGTCACCACAAACGACCCCAACCCGTTCTACCTGCGATTCGGCGTAGCGGAGCAGATCACCAACGAGGGCTTCCGAAGCATGTCCGCGCGCGGCACGTCGGTAAACGAAGGGCTGGAGGACCCGCGGCGAAGCCAGCCCGACGGTGTCAGGTACCGCGAATACCAGGCCCGCGTCGAGGTCACCGAAGACTTCGACATGCCGATGCTGCCGGTGTACTCGACGCCCATCAGCGTCGACGACGTCGAGGGCCGGTGGAACTACGACCCGGGCCGGCAGATGCTGTGGTCGACCGCCGGCAACGCCCGCTCCAAGAACAAGAAGTACGGCTTCAACTTCGTGCGAGCCGACTTCAGCCCAGCCGCGCTGCGCGGGGCCGAGATCGAGGAGAACGCCGGCCCCAACCAGTTCGTCGAAACGCCGCCGGTCGAACAGGTCGACGATCTCGTCGCCCAGGTGACGCGGGGCAAGTCCACCCAGTACGACAAGGTGCTCGCGATCCACCAGTACTTCTCGGCGACGAACGGCTTCAAGTACAGCCTCGTCACCGAGACCGGCACCAGCGGCAGCGCGATCGTCGACTTCCTCACGAACAAGATCGGTTTCTGCCAGCAGTACGCCTCCGCCATGGCGTGGATGGTCCGGTCCGCCGGATACCCGGCCCGGGTCGCGTTCGGCTTCACCCGGGGCAGCCAGTCCTCGTCCGAGAACAAGACCTGGACGCTGACCAACAAGAACCTGCACGCCTGGACCGAGGTGTACTTCGGCGAAGACTTCGGTTGGGTACCGTTCGACGCCACCCCGTCGTCCAGCGTGCTCGGCTCCGCCCGCTCGGCGTGGGATCCCGACCCCGACGTCACCGAAGCGCCCGAGGCCACACCGGGCGCCACCACCGCCCCGGGCACCGACCCGACGGCCAACCCGAGCACCCCGCAAGACGAGGGCAACGACGCAGCCGACCTCGGCGCCGGTCTCGACGACACCACGCCCACGCAGGCGACCTGGCCCTGGTACACGATCGCATCCATCCTCGTCGTCCTGCTCCTGCTGTCGCTACCGGCCCTGCGCCGGCGCCTCCTACGCCGCAGCCGCTTCCGGGCCGCAGCCGCACCGGCCGCACCGGCGGTGGCCGCCAGCGGCGGTGTGACCGTCGAGGTCGACGTGGCCAGCGCCGGACGCGCCCGCGAAGACGCCCACGCAGCGTGGGCAGAGCTGCTCGACACGATGGTCGACTACCGTGTGCCGATCGACCCCACCGAGACGCCCCGGGCCACCGCCGACCGCCTCGTGACGAGCGGCCTGGTCAGCGGCCCGGCCACCGACAGTGCCCGCCTTCTGGGCCAGGCCGAGGAGCGCGCCCGGTACGCCCGCCAGCCGTTGCAGGGCGGGCGGCTGAGCGACAGCCTGCGCACAGTACGCCGAGCCATCGCCTCCCAGGCCGGTCGCCGCACCCGCCTGGCGGCGGCGATCCTCCCGCCGTCCGTACTGCTGCGGTGGCGGCTCGCGATCGTCGAGGCCTCGATCCGCACGGTGTCCGCGGCCGGCCGCGTCAGAGAGGTCTTCGCCCGCTGGAGCCCCCGCCGCCTCCTCCCCAACCGCCGCTAACGTCGCCGCGCGCGGCGCGGGCCCGGGCGCGCGGTGCGGGCGGGGCGAGGCCCGTGCGCGGGGCGCCGGGCCCCGGCGCGCGGCACCTCTCCCCGCCGATCAATGGCCAAC
>NZ_JAIBNX010000200.1 GCF_026130045.1 Micromonospora sp. CPCC 205371 | reverse complement strand
CCGCGTCACCATCGAACCCACCACTGCCTGACCAGCCACCACAGCACCATTTTCGACTGATCGATGGAAAAGCCCTTGATCGGCGACGCTTCGACGCTACGCGTCGCCCGCTGCGTCGCGCGCCTAGACCACTGCCATGTCGACGAAGCGGGACAGGTGCAGCTGCGCGGCCACCGTGACGGTATCGGTAGGACCGTTTCGATGCTTAGCGACGATAAAGTCGGCTTCGCCCGCTCTCGGCGACTCTTTGTCGTAGTAGTCATCGCGATGCAGCAGGATGACCACGTCGGCGTCCTGCTCGATTGACCCAGACTCACGCAAATCGGACAGCTGAGGGCGCTTGTCGGTGCGCTGCTCGGGACCACGGTTGAGCTGACTCACCGCGATGACCGGGCACTCGACCTCCTTGGCGAGCAGCTTGAGGCCACGGGAGAGGTCGGCGACCTCCTGCTGGCGGCTCTCGGTGCGCTTCGGCGAGGTCATCAGCTGGAGATAGTCGACGACGATCAGCTTGAGATCGTGGCGCTGCTTGAGCCGCCTGGCCTTCGCCCGGATCTCCATGAGGTTCATGCTCGGCGTGTCGTCGACGAACAGTGGCGCCTCGCTGATCTCGCCCATCCGCCGAGCCAGCTTGGTCCAGTCGTCGTCGGAGAGCTGCCCCGACCGCAGCACGTGCAGCGGCACCCGCGCTTCGGCCGAGAGCAACCGCATGACGATCTCGACCTTGCTCATTTCCAGCGAGAAGATGGCGCTCGCAAGATTGTGCCGGACTGCCGCATTTCGGGCAAAATCCATTGAAGCAGTTGAGTTATGGGTCGGTATCATCGACCGACCCGCGAGGTACAGGTGGTCGTGGTTGTCGACCGTCACGCACCGCACCGGCACGCTCGGAACCGGCCGGACCGCGACGATGTACCGGGAGCCGATTCGCGCGCGGTTCGTGCCGCGATACCGCTCCCGCTGGGCTACCTGCTTCCGGCGGAGACGGAAAACCTCGTCTGCCGTTGAGAAGTTCAGAATGTACGCGGTCGAGGTGTCTGGACGGCGGCCCGCGACCGCCTTCGTCGTCATCGAGCAGCGATAGCCGAGGCTCACGATCAGCTCGCGCACGTCGTCGGCCAGCCGCTTGGACGTCACGCAAAACTGGATGTTGCCGGTCGCCGTGACGGTGCCGTCGGTGTCAAGCAGACCGGCCAGCAATGCTCTGCGCTGCGTCTCCGATGCCCGTAGATAGCCGATCGGGATGTGCTTGTTGCCCAAGACATCGGCGGCACGCAGGTAGCCGACAAATGATCCGTACCGGCTGTGACACTCCGCGCACCTGCGACTGCCGTTCCATGCCCCATCCAGCACCGCACCGCAGGAGACGCATCCTTCCCTGCTGGCCGGCTTGGCCATTCCGCGTGACTTGCCGCCACACGATCTCCCGCACGTCTGGACTGCTGGCCCACGAGGCGCAAACTGGGCGCCACACACGATGCAGGAACGCGGCGCGAGTGGCTCAGGCGCTGGCGGGGAGATGCTGTAGACCATGTGCCCCGCTGTGCGGCGCACAACGAACCCGTCCGCCTCGACATAGGACACGATCTCGGGGTCGGCGGTGGTGAAGCGGCTCCCGGCGGTGTGGCCGTCACCGAGCCACACGCCGAGGGTGTACGGCGGGATGGGCAGATCGTCGCGGTGCGGTAGCGCCAATGGCCGGCTGTTTTCCACAGCATGGTTGAGCCGGCCATCGGAACACCGCAACGACTCTGCGATCTGCGCGGTGGTGACGACCCCCCTGTGCTCGGCGGTGGTCTCCGCGTTCATCAGCCGGCTGACGCGCTGCGACAAACCTTCGAGGACCGCGCGACGTGAATAGGCGGGAACTTTCCGGCGCCACGGCTGGCCGGCGCGAATGTATTCACGGTCGACCTCGCCTGCGGGTCCGACCTTCTTCGCGACCGTGTGTAGGACGTGGCGGAACTCGGACCCGGTCAGAACTATCGCGTCGTCGAAGGTGATCAGCTCGTCGTGAGACCTGGAGGCCAACTGCGCCGCCGCCTCAGCGGCTGCCCGCAGCTCCGCGGGCCACTGATGGCTAGCCTTCCGCTCTACCGCCTGCCGTCGACTCGCCCGCGTGGTGGTTTTCCACAGGTGTTCCGCGTCCGCGACGATGACAGAACCGTCGGAGAACTCAACCTCGTAGCAGGTCCGTCCGTGTCTGACCTCGAAGGCATGCACCACGGTCGTGGGCTCGCCGTCGGCACCGATTAACTGGTCGCCCACCGTGACCTCACCCATGGTGGTCCAGCCGGTCGGCGTAGGCAGCGGCGTGTCGAGCGCCAGCGCCTTTCCGAGACCGGGGCGGCCGGCGACGATCACGAGCTGGCCGGCGTGTAGGCCGTTGAGAAGGCGGTCGAGGTCGGTGAAGCCGGTCGGCACACCGGTCATCACGCCGCCCTGAGCGCCGACCGCTTCGATCTCGTCGAGCGTGGGCTGGAGCATGTCGGCGAGCACCGCGAAGTCTTCGCTCACCCGCCGCTCGGTGACGTCATAGACGGCCTGCTGTGCGAGGTCGACCAGGTCGTCGACGTCGCGCCCGCCCGACCCCGAGCCATAACCGAGCTGCACGATGCGCGTGCCAGCCTCGACCAGCCGGCGCAGCACGGCTCGCTCTCCGACGATCCGCGCGTAGTAGGAGGCGTTGGCCGCGGTAGGCACGGTGGAGATGAGCGTGTGAAGGTAAGGCGCGCCGCCGATGCGGCCCAGGTCGCCGGAGTCGGCGAGCGCGGCTGCCACAGTGATGGCGTCGGCCGGCTCGCCGCGACCGTACAGGTCGAGGATCGCGTCGAAGATCGTCGCGTGGAGTGGCCGGTAGAAGTCGTTGGGCTTCAGGATCTCGACGACGTCGGCGATCGCGTCCTTCGACAGCAGCATTCCGCCGAGGACGCACTGCTCGGCGGCGATGTCCTGTGGGGGCGTCTTGTCGTACTGCCCGCCGCCGCCGAACCCACCTGAGTCGCCTGGCGACGGGCCGGAGGGGGGACGCTCCTCCGACCGCACATCGTCGGTGATCGACACAAAGGCCCCCCTCGCTCGATCGCCTACGCCCACAAGCGAACCGCAGGGGTGTGACAAGTTGCCGCAGGCCGCGCCGCAACAATACGAAATCGCAGCTCAGCACCTCAAACTCGCCGGTGGACGAGCCTTGGGACAACCTGTGGACAGTCGCCCAACGGGTGTGTGCAGCCCTGTGCACAGCCTGTGAATAAGTATTGGGGACGGCCGCCCAGGTATCGTGTGACGTGCCCGGACACGATCCCCACCGTGTGGAGGAAGAAATTCGGGCCTGCCGCGAGTTCCCTTGTGGGCTTATCATTGCCGCTGGCGAATATGCCCAGAAGGCCGGTTGCGGTCCAGTATCAGGAAGGTCACGCTTTCGCAGTGGACTACCGGGACTGGGGGTACGACACGCGTGGCCCGCGCGACCGGCGGGCCAGCGATGACGCACGCCCAAGCGAACGGGGCTCCACCGGTGAGATCGAGCGGTTTCGCAGCCGCCGAGCCGGGGCGCACCGCGCTGATGGCGACCCTGAGGCCGAGCCGCCACGTATCGGTTACGCCACCCTGAGTGAGTTCCGCAGCGCATACCGAGGACGCCGCCGGCAGGAGGACACACCGCCGGCCACCGACCGGCCATACGGTCGCCGCAGCGCCCGCGAGCGCTGGGGTGAGCGCGGCGACGAGAGCCGCGACCTCCGCCCTGAGGTCAATACCGCCGAATGGACCCGCGAGGCCTACACCGGCGAGTGGAGCCGGTCAGACTACGCCGACCCCCCGGCCTACACGGACCGTTCCGACTTCACCGGCCAGTGGACCACCAGCGAGGCGAGCACCGAGCAGTGGGTGAGACCCAGGTCCTTCGACGAGGATTCGGTGCGCCCCAGCCGCAGCGGACGGCGCAGCGAATCCCGCGGTGAGAGCCGGAGCGAGAGCCGCCGCGAATGGCGTAGCGAGGAGCGCCTCCCGGGGCGCGGTGAGACCACTTCCGCGGACAGGTGGGACACGGGCCGCCGGGCATACGACCCGCCGGCTTCGAGTATCCCCGCTTCGGCGATGCCGTCTTCGTCGATGCCCTCGTCTTCGATACCGTCCTCGTCCGTCCCGGCGTCCGGGCTGCCCAGCCGGTACGACGACCTTTCCAGCCGCTACGCCGATCGTGACGAAGACGACTTCGAGCGCCCCTGGGCGGGCGGCCGTGACCGGTCGCCCACCGGCCGGCGCCGCCGCTCGTGGCAAGACCAGATCGAGCCGCGGTGGGACAACGACGAGGTCGAGTCCGAGCCCGACGACATCGAGCCGCCGTGGGGCGGTGGCGGTCCGAGTAGCCGCGAGAAGTTCGAGACCCGCTGGACCGCGGGCGAGCTCGACGACGAAACCAGCGTCCGGCTCTCCCGCGACGATCCCCGGTGGGTCGGCATACCGTCTTCCGCTCCCCGCTCGCCCGCGGTCGCGTACCCGGATGAGATGCGCGGTCGCGTGCCGGCCCCGCGCTCCGCGCCGCCGCTCGACCGCGGCTTCGCATCAGGGCAGCGCGCCGCCGCCCCCGCCTTCAGCCGCCGCGCCAGCCTCGTCGAGGTGGCCGACGACGATGACCTGCTCGACGATGCGCCCCGCGGCACCACCGCCAGCGCGATCCTCGCGACTCTCGCTTGGTATGCCGTGCCGCTGGTGATCTTCGTGGTCTACACGTTCACGATCGGCAGTGCCGACCGCACTCAGGCGTTCAACTCGCTTGTGGGTGCCACCGGCCGTTTCGGTGCGGCGCTGGCGTTGAGCGTGGTCGTCGCCGTGTTCATCCGGTGGCTCAGCGCGACGTGGCGCTCCGTGAGCGTGGGCCTCGCGGCGGCCGTGGTGGGTGGCGGTCTGTCCACAGTGGTCCTTTCGGTGATCAGCGGTCAGCCGCTCGGCTGACGATCTCAGTCGCAACCAACGCACGGTCACGGCTTCCGCACGACCTGGTCACGACGTTCACGCTTGCGTATCGGCTCAGCTACGGCGGGAGCCACACAGGCTGCTGATCTGTCCCAATGCCATCAAGTCACCTGCACGGGGAGGACTCGATGGCCACCAATCGACGGTTCACATTCTTGATTCTGGGTATCGCTGCCACGCTCGCCGTGGGCGCGTGCGGCGCCGACAACAGCGACTCCGACGCGGTGCTGCCTGCGCCGGACCGCCACAATCCCACTACGCCGTGGCCGGACAACGACGGCGAGACCACGGTCGAAGACGATCCACAGTCGACTTTCGCGATCGACGTCGACACCGCTTCCTACGGGTACGCCCGGCGGCTCATCACCGACGGCCGGCGGCCAGATGCCGACCAGGTACGGCCCGAGGAGTTCGTGAACTCCTTCATCCAGGAGTACCCGGAGCCGCGCGGCGACGGGTTCGCCGTGCACCTCGACGGCGCCCGCCTGCCGGAGTTCCACGAGGCCGGGGCCGACGTCCGGCTCCTGCGCGTGGGCCTGCGCACCCGCGGCGAAGACGCGGAGACACGCGAGGACGCCGCGCTTACCTTCGTGGTCGACGTCAGCGGCTCGATGTCCGAGCGGGGCCGGCTGGATCTGGTACAGGACGCGCTGCACACGCTCATCAACGAGTTGCGGCCAACCGACTCGGTCGCGATCGTCGCGTTCAGCGGCGAGGCAGAGGTGGTCCGCGAAATGACCCGGGTCGCCGACGCTCGGGCGCTCCACGACGCGGTGGACGCGTTGCGCACACGCAGCAGCACCAACCTTGAAGCCGGTCTGGTGCTCGGTTACCAGGTGGCGCGCGACGGGTTCCGCCCCGGCCGGACGAACCGGGTGATCGTGCTCTCGGACGGGCTCGCCAACGCCGGCAACACGGAGGCCGAGCCGATCCTGCGCCGAGTCAGCGAGGAGGCTGGCAAGGAGATCGCGCTGCTCGGCGTCGGCGTGGGCAGCGAGTACGGTGACACGCTCATGGAGCAGTTGGCCGACCGGGGGGACGGTTTCGTCGTGTACGTCAGCGAGCCCGCCCATGCGCGCGAGGTCTTCGTCAGCCAGCTCCCCGCCTCGCTGGCGGTCCGGGCGCTGGACGCCAAGGTTCAGGTCACCTTCGATCCGGCGGCGGTGCGGTCCTACCGGCTGATCGGATACGAGAACCGGGCCGTCGCTGACGAGGACTTCCGCGACGACCGGGTCGACGGGGGAGAGGTCGGACCCGGGCACAGCGTCACCGCCCTGTACGCGGTGCGGCTCGCACCGGAGGCGGCGGTCAGCGAGCGGGTCGCGCGGGCGCAGGTGCGCTGGCTGGACCCGGCGTCGCGCCAGCCGGCGGAGTCGTACGACTCGCTGACCGTCGCCGACCTGTCCACGCCGTTCGACCGGTCGGCGCCGCGGCTGCGGGTCTGCTACGCGGCCGCCTTCTTCGCGGAGGCGCTGCGCGGCGGCAAGGAGGCGTCGCTCGACGACCTGGTGCCGGTGGCTCGGCGGGCCGGCGAGGAGACCGGCGATCCAGCGGTGCGTGATCTCACGTCTCTGATCGGCAAGGCCGGCGACGCGGATTGAACAGGAAACGGGGGCGCGAATCGCGCCCCCGTTTCTGTGCCGCTGTTACTTGGACCGCACCACGTTGACGTCGAACTTGGCGGTGACCTCCGGGTGCAGCCTGACCCGCACCTGGTGGGCGCCCAACGCCTTGATGTGGCCCGGCAGTTCGAGCCGGCGCCGGTCGAGGACCGGACCGCCCGCGGCCTTGACCGCGTCGACGACCTCGGCCGGGGTGATCGAGCCGAAGAGGCGGCCACCGTCGCCGGCACGGGCCGACAGGCTGACCTTGAGGCCCTCGAGCTGGGCCTTGACCTCGTTGGCGTGGCCGAGGTCGCGGATCTCCCGGGCGTCGCGCGCCCGCTTGATGACCGTGACCTGCTTCTCCGCGCCCTTCGACCAGGCGATGGCGAAGCCCTGGGGGAGTAGGAAGTTACGGCCGTAGCCGTCCTTCACCTCGATGATGTCCCCGGGGGTGCCGAGACCGGACACCTCCTGGGTCAGGATGACCTTCATGTCGGTGCCTCCCCTCAGCGCGCCGTGGCCGTGTAGGGCAGGAGCGCCATCTCACGGGCGTTCTTGACCGCACGGGCGATCTGGCGCTGCTGCTGGGAGGTAACCCCGGTCACCCGCCGAGCGCGGATCTTGCCGCGGTCGGAGATGAACTTGCGCAGCAGCGCGGTGTCCTTGTAGTCGATGTAGGTGATCCCGTCTTTGTCGAGCGGGTTCACCTTCTTCTTCGGCTTGCGCAGTGCCGCAGCCTTAGCCATTGCTCTTGCTCCTGTGATCCTGATGCCGGGTGCCCTAGAACGGGGGCTCGTCGTCGAAGTTGCCACCGCCGGAACCGGAGGGACTCGAGGCAGCAGCCGGGCTCGCGGTGGCCCACGGGTCGTCGAAGTTGCCTCCGCCGCCCTGGCCACCACCACCGCCACCGCCACCGGAGGAGCCGAAGCCACCGCCACCGGAGCGCGACATCTTCTGCACCTTCGCCGTGGCATACCGCAGCGACGGGCCGATCTCGTCGACTTCCAGCTCGATGACCGTGCGCTTCTCGCCCTCACGGGTCTCGTACGACCGCTGGCGCAGCCGACCCGAGACGATCACGCGGGCACCCCGCTGCAGCGACTCGGCGACGTTTTCCGCCGCCTGACGCCACACCGTGCAAGCCAGGAACAGCGGCTCGCCGTCCTTCCACTCGCCGGACGTGCGGTCCATGAACCGCGGCGTCGAGGCGACGCGGAACTTGGCGACCGCCGCACCCGACGGGGTGAAGCGCAACTCGGGGTCATCGGTCAGGTTGCCGATGACCGTGATGGTGGTGTCTCCTGCCATGACCAACTCCTCGCGCACTCATCACTTGCCGCTCAGGCTGCCAGAGCCCTCCGACAACAAGCGACGAGCCGGATCCGGGTGGGCCGGGCGCCGCGCTAGCGGACGTCCGGACGGATGACCTTGGTACGCAGAACGGACTCGTTCAGCCGAAGCTGGCGGTCCAGCTCAGCCACCGCCTCAGGCGAAGCCTGCAGGTCGATGACCGCGTAGATGCCCTCGGCCTTCTTGTTGATCTCGAACGACAGGCGCCTGCGGCCCCAGACGTCGAGCTTCTCCACCGAGCCACCCGCGGTGCGGATCACGTTGAGGTACGTGTCGAGCGACGGGGCGACGGTGCGCTCCTCGAGGCTTGGGTCGAGGATCACCATGATCTCGTAATGACGCAAGACGTGCTCACCTCCTCTGGGCTAGCGGCCACGGTCCATCCGTGGCAGGAGGTCGTGCGTCTGTTCGCACAAGTGACGCCGTGGGATAGGCCCACGGCGACGGCGAACTGAACCAGGGTACCGGGAGGCCCCGGTACGAAGAGCCGCGGGGCGCCCTATCCGCTTCTTTGGGTGGGACCTGGGGAGGAACGACCACACCGACGAGGTTGGATAGAAGGCGCCCCGCGGAGCCTTTTCTTCAGTTACATATTACGCGACACCCGTCCGGGTTGCACGTTGAGCGATAATAGCCCGAATTGCCCCTGCTGACACACCAACGACACAGACTGTGGCGATAAGCGCCAACAATCCGATTGGCCCGGTTTCGCGTACCGGCTCGACCGAAGCCAGCGCCTCCGCGGCGGCCCCTTCCGAACCGGTTGTCTCATCCACCGTAGCCACGCCTGAGCCCAGGTCGCCACCGTCTTCGCTGGCGACAGCCGCATCCGGGCTGGCGTCCGCCGATGGGCTCGCGTCAGGCGCGGGCGATGCCGACGCCCGGGTCCGCGGCCGGTCGCCGTCCTCGTTGGAGGGCGGGCGTCCCGGATGGCTGGACCCCGGCTTGGTACCGGAGCCGGGCGTGGACGCCCTGGGAGCCGTAACGACCTCTACGCGTACCGCCGACTGCTTGCCGAGCATGCAACTCGGCTTGAGACCCAGGGTGACCGGGCCACGGTGGAACACCACCGGAGCGGCGGCGCCGTTTTCGATCTCACCCTGCGAGGCGCCGTCGAGGTACAGCTTGGCTCGGTACCCCGTCTGGTTGACCACCCGCAGCGTCGTCTCCGCCGGCACGGTGACCGCCGAAGCGCTGGGGTTGGCCTCGCACGCGACGCCGAGCAGTCCCCTTCCACCGCTGAACACGACCTCCTTGCCGCTCTCCGGCGCGGAAACGGCGGGAGACGGTGCCGGTGCGGCATAGACCGCGCCGGTGGCCAGCAGCGGTGCGGCGACGAACAGTGCGGCCACAGCCGTAGCTGCGGCACGATGTCGGGCCAGCGGCGGCATTCACCATCTCCCCAGGTCGGCGTCGGTTCCATCACCAGTAACGATGTGGTCAAGTTGGCGGTGACGGGTGATTTGCGACGTACGCCCGTCCAGATTCGGTCGGAGGGGAGCAGTAGGCTCGCCACCATGCGTATCGGAGCCCACGTCGACTCGACGGACCCGCTGGGCGAGGCCGCCGCCCGCAGCGCCGAGACCGTGCAGTTCTTCCTCACCGACCCGCAGGCGTGGAAAGACCCTGAGCCGCGCGCCGACGCCGATGCCGTGCTCGCGGCCGATGTCGACGTCTACATCCACGCGCCCTACCGGATCAACGTGGCCACGCTCAACAACCGCATCCGCATTCCGAGCCGCAAGCTGCTTCTGACCCACGCGCAGGGCGCGGCCGCGCTCGGCGCCAAAGGTTTGATCGTCCACGGTGGACACGTTGGCAAGGGCGAAGACGTGGCGGTCGGCTTCGACAACTGGCGAAAGACGTTCGAATACGGGGCGAAGACGGGCGGTTTCCCGACGCCGATCCTGATCGAAAACACGGCCGGCGGCGACAACGCCTGCGCCCGGCGGTTCGACGCGCTCGCCCGCCTGTGGGAGGCGATCGGCGACTACGACGTCGGTTTCTGCCTCGACACCTGCCACGCCTATGCGGGCGGTGAAGACCTCCTCGACGCGGTCGATCGGATCAAGGCCATCACCGGCCGCATCGACCTGATCCACGCCAACGACTCCAAGGACCCGTTCGACTCGGGGCGCGACCGCCACGACAACCTCGGGGCGGGCACGATCGATCCGGAGCTGATCGTGGCCGTGGTGCGGGCGGCTGGCGCCCCCGTAGTCGTCGAGACCCCGGGCGGAGTGGCGGGGCAGGGCGCCGACATCGAGTTCCTGCGTGACCGCGTCGGCCGATAGGGTCGTCGGTCGATGACTACCGAGCCGCCGGCACCCGCCAACTCCACCCCGGCCACCGACACGGCAAGCGCCGACTCGGCGAGCTCTGCCCTGGCGAGTTCTGCCCTGGCAAGCTCCGACAAGCCGGCCGGCACGAAGAGTGCCGAGGCCGGGCCGCCGGCCAGCGCGCCGACCTCGCCAGCACCGGCTGGCGTCACGACCACCCCGTCCAGCACGGCCGCCGCGCCAGATGCGGAGCCGGCCCTGTCCAAAGTGGCGCCAGCGACCAAGCCTGACCCGGCAGACAAGGCGTCCACGGACGGTACAGACAAGGACGAGACGGGCGCGTCGACCGACAAGGTGTCGACGGACAAGGCCGAGACGGACAAGGGCGACGAGACCGGCGCCGGCGCCTCGAAGCCGGGGAAGGCCGAGAAGACAGAGGCCGAGAAGACAGAGAAGGACGGCAAGGCCGAGAACGACGGCGACGGCGATAAGGCGGAGAAGGGCGCGGCCAGCGAGACGGAGGCGGCGAAGCCGCCCCGCGACCCGTTCACGTCGTTCGCGCCAGAGCCGGAGCGCGAGCCGGGCCGCCTTCAGCGCATCGGTCGCGCGATCGGCCGGTTCGTCATCCACGAGCGGTTCCTGGCGGTCGTCGGCTCGCTCGCGCTCGCCGTCCTCATGACGTGGCCCACCCTGCGCTACCCGCAGCACACCCTGCCGCAGGACATCTGGGATCCGACCCTTCAGGCCTGGCAGATGGCCTGGTCGGGTCACATCCTGCTAAGCGACCCCACCCAGCTCTGGAACGCCAACGCGTTCTACCCGGAGCGGCTGAGCTTCGCGTTCTCGGACACGCTGCTCGGGTACGCGCCGGCGGGGATGCTCGGCGACGGGCCCACGGCGGCGGTGCTCCGATACAACATCATGTTCGTGCTGGCGCACGCGCTGGCCACCCTCGGCGCGTATGCGCTGGTCCGCCAGCTCGGCGCCGGACGCACCGGTGCCATCGTGGCGGCGGCCGCATACACCTATGCCCCGTGGATGCTGTCGCAGGCGGGTCACCTGCACATCGTCTCGAACGGCGGCATCCCGCTCGCGCTTGCGATGCTGGCGCGCGGCCACGGCTACTCGTTCCGGCACGGATACCGGCCGGATCGGCGGCACGCCGGGTGGGCGCTGCTCGGCTGGCTCGTGGCGGCCTGGCAGATCAGCCTGGGCTTCGGCATCGGCCTGCCGTTCGCGTACGTGTTGGCGCTGCTCGGCGTAGCGGCGATCGTCGCCTGGTTCTGGCGAAAGGCGCGACGCTGGGCGGTGAAGCGCCCGTTCGGGATTCGGCTGGCGCTGGCCGACGTGGTCGGCGGTGCCCTCTTCGCGGCCACCGGCGCCCTGATGTCGCTGCCGTACTTCGAGGTGGCGCACCAGCACCCCGAGGCGGCTCGCACCGTCAACGACCTGAAGGCGTACTCGCCGCCGCCGAGCGGGTTCTTCATCGCGCCCCCGGAGTCGCTGGTCTGGGGTGACTTGCACGAGAGCGCCCGCGCCGGCCTGCCGTGGGCGCCGGAGATGACTCTCCTGCCCGGGTTCGTGCTGTACGGCCTGGCGCTGGCGGGCCTCTTTTTCTCCGTCTGGAAGCTGCGACACCGGCTGCTGTTGCTCGCCGGCGTGCTCGTCAGCGGCATCCTGGCGATGGGCCCCCGCTTCTTCGGCGGCACATATACCTATCTGCCGCTGTTCAACAACCTGCCGGGCTGGGACGGTCTGCGCACCCCGGGCCGCCTGATGTTGTGGACCTCGCTGCTGCTCGGCATCCTCGCCGCCGGCGCGGTGAGCGCGTTCGTCCGCAGGATCGAGGAGATCTCGGTGATGCGGGTGCCGCCGCGTCCACAGCCGTGGCTGCGGCTGCTGACGTTCGTGCCGCTGGCCCTGGTGCTCGTCGAGGGTCTCAACACGACGCCGCACCCGATCGTGCCGCAACAGCCCGCGGTCATGCGGGTCGACGAGGGCCCGATTCTGGTGCTGCCGAGCACCCTCAAGATCGACCAAAACGTCATGCTGTGGTCGACGACGCGGTTCCAGCCGATCGTCAACGGCGGCAGCGGGTTCACGCCGACCCGGCAGGAGGAGGTGCGCGAGATTACTCGCTCCTTCCCTGACCAGGCCAGCGTCGACTACCTGCGGGAGATGGGCGTCAAGACGGTGGTCCTGTTGCGTGACCAGATCTCCGGCACACCGTGGCAGGCGGCCGCTGATCTGTCCGTCGACAACCTCGGCATCGAGCGCGAAGACGCCGGAGACACGATCATCTTCCGCCTCTGACCGGTCTGGCGAAGGCTCACGCCGGGGCGAGGGCCTCCTCGTCCTGGCGTGCCCTGCGTTCTCGGCGGCGTATCAGCCACGGCGCGTCCGGTGCGCCGTCGAAGGCCCCGCCGTCCGGGTCGTCCTCGTACGTGTCGCGCACGCGGTCCTGCTCGGGCTTGAGGATCTCGCGGACGATCAGTCCACAGAGGACGCCAACCGTGATCAGGCGGAACGAGGCGGCCAGCACGAACACGCCCTCCGGGAAGACCTGCTTGCCCGAAGCGCCAAGCAGCTCGCCGTAGAACGAAACGAAGTACAGCACCTCGGCGATCTGCCATGCGAGGAAGGCACCCCACCGCGGCCGGGCCAGCACGGCCAGCGGCAGCAGCCACAGGACGAACTGCTGCGACCAGACCTTGCTGAAGATCAGGAATGCCGCCACGACGAGGAACGCCAGCTGCGCCACCCGGGGCTTGCGGGGAGCGAAGAGGGCGAGCGCGGCGACGCCCAGGCAGCAGAGGCCGAAGAGCCCGTACGTGAGGTAGTTGAGCTGCGGGTCGACATGGTTGCTGAGCCACTGGAACGGACCCTGGTCGCCAGGGTTGCCGGAGTTCCACTTGCCGTCGAGGTAGCGGCCGATGTACCAGAACGTGCCCCAGTCGATCGGGCGCTCGGTGTTCAGCTCGAAGAACCGGTCCCAGTTCTCCCGATACGGGAGGGCGACCGGCAGGTTGACCAGTACGACCGTGGCGATGGCCGTGCCGATGGTCGTCAGGATTGGCCGCAGACGGGCGGTGCGCAGGCCCAGCACGAGCAGCGGTCCGAGGATGAACAGCGGCCACATCTTCGCCGCGCCGGCGATGCCGAGCAGGATGCCCGCCGCGACCGGTCGCTTCTTCACCCAGGCGTACAGGCCGAACGCGGCGAACCCGATCGCCAGCAGGTCCCAGTTGACCGTGGCGGTGACGAACAGGGCGGGGGAGAGGGCGAACATCGCCGCGTCCCACGGGCGGCGCCTGCGCAGCGCGAGGATCACGCCGACGGTCGCCACGCCCAAGGCGCCCAGCACGAGCGCGTTCAGATCGTAGAACCACAGCGCCTGGTTGAGCTCCGGCCGGCTCTCGCCGAGCGCGTGCACCGGCAGGCCCAGCGCACCCATGAAGTACCCCGTGACCACCGGGTACTCGACCGGGTGGTCGCGGTAGGGCACCTTGCCCTCATTGAGGCCCTCGGCGTAGTACAGCGCGAGCACGTCGGTGTAGCAGAACTTGGTGTACTGGATGTGGTCGGCCCAGGCTCCGTCGCGGCAAGGCGACTTCTGCACCCAGTGCAGCGCCAGCGTGAGGCACGTGAGGGCGAGCACGATGCGCGCGGCGGTCCAGAACCGCCCATCCCCGCCATCCGGCCGGTCTCGGCCGGCGGCGTGTTCGCCGATGGGGCCGCCGATCGCCTCGGAGAGCCCGCGCACGAACGGGTCGGACTGCGCCGGATGGTCAACCCGCTCAGGGCCGTCGATGTCCTCCGCCGACTGAACGCTCATGAACAGGCATCTTGCCTTATCGGCGGACCCAAGCGTAGGGCCCGGCGGAGTGTCGCCGCCGGGCCCCAGGTCATCACTGTCTCCGTGGTGTCAGCGACGGCGTCGGTACGACTACGCCGCCCCCGGTGCCGGGGAACGGGTTGTCGTCTTGGTCGGTATCCGGGCTCGGGCTCGCGTTGTTGTTCCCGTTGTTGTTGCCGTTGCCATTGCCGTTGTTGTTGCCGTTGCCGTTGTTGCGGTCGGGGCACAGGAAGTCCGGGAGCAACGCGCAAGGGTCGGGCGTGTTGGGCTGCTCGACGGGCTTGACGCCGTTGGGGTACTCGCTGTTGGGGTCGCCGATCTCCTTGCGATCGGGGAAGGTCTCCTTCTCCAGGTTCATGGCCTTGCTGGCGTCGTTCATGAACTTCTCCCACACGGCGGCGGGAGTGCTGCCACCACTCATGGCCTTACCTGTCAACGGATCCTTGATCGCCCTGCGTTTGCCCTCGGTGCCGATCCAGACCGCGGCCGCGATCTGCCGCGTCGCACCGACCATCCAGGCGTCACCGCTGTCACCCTTGTTACCGCTCGGGCCGAGCTCCCACGTACCGGTCTTGCCCGTCGCCTGCCGGCCGTTGTCGAGCGAGTTCGAGATGCTCCCAGGGATCTTCAACAACACCGAGTTGATGTTGTCCACCTGGGCTTCGTCGAACTTCCGCTGCGGGTCACGCTTCTCACCCGTGCCCGCGACCAGGGCGTACTTGCCGGTCGCCGGGTTGCGGTACTCCACCTTCGCGATGAAGTGCGCCTTGTTGTAGACGCCGCGGTTCGCCAGGGTCGCCATGCCGTTGGCGTGGTCGAGCACCGTAACCGGGTACTGGCCGAAGCCGACCTCGTTGTCGAACTCGGCGGGCGCCAGGTCCTTGGGGTCGGTCTTGGTCAGGTCGTGCGCCTCGCCCTTGTCGGTGTCCCACATGGTGCGGATGCCGGCGTCACGGGCCGCCTCGACGACCTTGTCGGGGCCGAGTTCCTTGGCGATCCAGTAGAACGGCACGTTGTACGACTCGATCGTCGACTTTTCCAGCGTGCAGGACTTGCCACAGGGGATGTTGGTGCGTCCCGCATTGTTGATCTTACGGCCGTTGTCGTCGTCCTTCGTCACGTCCCAGTACGACTCGATCTGGATCTCTGCTCGCAGCGCCGCCGCAAGCGTGTAGATCTTGAACGTCGAACCGGGAGCGTGGCCACCGGCCGTGCCGCCGTTGTTGAGGCCGGCGTAGTCGAAGCCGGTGCCGTTGTCGCCGCCGTAGTACGCCAGCACCCGGCCGTCCTTCGGGCTGATCGCCACGAGCGCCGATCGGTAGTAGGCGGGCGTCTTCTCCATCGGGGAGCCCTTGATCCGGCGAGCCGCGCCCTCGGCGGCCTTCTGCGCTTCCTGGTTGATCGTCGTGGTGATCCGGTAGCCGCCCTTCTTCCATTCGGAAGCCGGAATCCCCATCTGCTCCAGTTCTTCGCGCACGTAGTTGACGACGTTTCCGGTCGGCTTGTCGACGCCACAGCCGACCTGGCACTTCTTCGGGTCGTACTTCTTGACGGTCGGGTACTTCGCGGCGGCCCGCTCTTCCTGGCTGAGCCACTTCTTCTCGACCATGTTGTTGAGCGTGTAGCCCCACCGCTCCTGCGCCGCCTGCGCGTTGATCTGCGGGTCGTAGCCCTGGTGCCCGGTCGACGGGTCCGGCTCGGGCTGCTTGATAACCGATGCCAGTACCGCCGCCTCGGCCGCGGTCAGCGCCTTCGGCTGACCGGGCTTGGTCAGCGAGGACTTGCCGAAGTAGCACTGGGCCGCCGCCTCGATGCCGTGACAGCCGCGGCCGAAGTAGATGGCGTTGAGGTAGAAGCCGAGGATCTCGTCCTTCGTGTACTCCTGCTCCAGCTTGCG
>NZ_JAIBNX010000020.1:52224-62573 GCF_026130045.1 Micromonospora sp. CPCC 205371 | reverse complement strand
GGGGCGGGGGCGGGGGGGCCGGCGGGGGGGGCGGGCCGCGCCGGGGGGGGGGGGGGGCGGGGGATGGGGGGGGATTCAGTGGTGGATGTCAGGGGGATATCCGGGGCGTTGGGCATGGACGTT
The DNA here is from genome assembly GCF_026130045.1 of Micromonospora sp. CPCC 205371. Classification (GTDB taxonomy): domain Bacteria; phylum Actinomycetota; class Actinomycetes; order Mycobacteriales; family Micromonosporaceae; genus Phytohabitans. The sequence goes on along the minus strand of NZ_JAIBNX010000020.1, from coordinate 62,450 downwards.
CGGCGGGGAGTCGGGCAGCATCGGCATCAACAGCGGGGGCCTGCCTGAGCCACGGGGAGCGACCAATGACGGTAAGCGATGAAGGCGGCACATCGGCGACGCCACCGGCGCGACGGCGAGTGGTGCTGACGGGAATTAGTTCGCGGGCGTGGGAGCACCCGGCGGACCGGGGAGCGTTGACGGCGTTGCGCGAGCTGCGTGGCTTCGACGACGTGGTCAAGGCGTTCTTCGGGATGTGGAACGAGCGCGGATTCCGCTTGATGTACCTGGCGTCCGCGATCCGAGTCGACCACCGGCAGTACCCGCGGGTCTTCCGGCTGTACTCGGAGGCGGCCCAGTCGCTCGACGTGCCGGAGCTGCCCGAGCTGTACGTGCGGCAGGAGCCGACGATCAACGGTGAGGCCATCGGGCTCGACAAGCCCTTCATCGTGATCAACACGGGGAGTTTGCAGCAGCTCGACGACGACGAGTTGCGGGCGCTGCTCGGGCACGAGTTGGGGCATGTGCGCAGCGGGCACGCCGTCTACAAGACGATCCTGAAGATCCTGACCGGCTGGGCGGCCAACCTGGCCTGGCTGCCGGTGGGTGCGATCGCGCTGCGGGCGATCATCGCGGCGATGTACGAGTGGTGGCGCAAGGCGGAGCTGTCCGCTGACCGGGCCGGGCTGCTCGCTGGGCAGGACCCGGCGGCCTCCCTGCGGCTGCTGATGAAGATGGCCGGCGGCGGTGACCTGTCCGAGGTCGACACCGCGGCGTTCCTTGAGCAGGCCGCCGAGTACGACGGTGGGGGCGACCTGCGCGACAGCCTGCACAAGATCCGGATGACCGCGTGGAGCACGCATCCGGTGCCGGTGGCACGGGCTGCGCACCTGCGGCACTGGATCGACGAGGGCGAGTATGGACGGATTCTGGCCGGCGAATACCCGCGCCGGGAGGACGACAGCACCGCGTCGGTGACCGCGGAGATCAAGGCGGCGGCCGAGTCCTACCGGGAGGCTTTCGGGCGCACGCAGGACCCGCTGGTCGGGTTGCTGCGCCGGCTGGGCGACGGCGCCACCGACGTCGGCGAGTGGGTCGGCGGTCAGGCGGGGCGGGCGCGGGCCTGGTTCAACGCGGCGGGTGAGGCCGCGGGGCGTGCGGCTCGCGGCGAGCGGCAGGAGCCGCCGAGGGCGAACGGCACCACCACCACTACGACGACGACCGACGAGGAGTGACGCCCTAAACGCGGACGTAGGATTCGTTCATGACCTTGAGCGAGGCAGAGCTGCGCGCGGCGATCACGCGTGAGCTTCCCGGAGTCCGTGCCGATCTTGAGCGCTTGGTCCGCATCCCGGGCATCGCGTTCGACGGGTTCGATCACACGCACGTTGACCGTTCCGCCGAAGCGGTCGCCGAGCTGCTGCGCGGCTGCGGCCTCGACACGCGGATCGTGCGTTCCGGCGGCCAGCCGGCCGTGATCGGCTCGCGGTCGGCGCCGCCCGGTGCGCCGACGGTGCTGCTGTACGCGCACCACGACGTGCAGCCGACCGGTGACCTCTTCCTGTGGGAAAGCGACCCGTTCGAGCCGGTGGAGCGCGACGGGCGGCTCTACGGGCGCGGCGCGGCCGATGACAAGGCCGGGATCATGGCGCACGTGGCGGCGCTGCGGGCGTTCGGCGACGCGCTGCCCGTGGGCGTGGTGCTCTTCATCGAGGGCGAGGAGGAGTACGGGTCGGACTCGCTGGAGCGGCTGCTCGTGGAGCACCGCGACGAGCTGGCCGCCGACGTCATCGTGATCGCCGACTCGGGCAACTGGGACATCGGCGTGCCGGCGCTCACCACCTCGCTGCGCGGCATCGTCAACTGTTTCGTCGAGGTGCGCACCGCCGAACACGCTGTGCACAGCGGGATGTTCGGCGGCCTCGTGCCGGACGCGTTGACCGTACTGGTGAAGCTGCTCGCGACCCTGCACGACGACGACGGCACCGTGGCGGTCGAAGGGCTGGTCAGCCCCGGCGGCGCGGTGGTCGACTACCCGGAGGAGCGGCTGCGCGCCGAGGCGAGCATCCTCGACGGCGTCTCGTTCGTCGGCACCGGCCGGCTCACCGAGCGGCTCTGGACCAAGCCGGCGCTGTCGATCCTGGGTGTCGACGCGCCGCGCACGGCCGAGGCGCCGAACGCGCTCGTGCCGTCCGCCAAGGCCAAGCTGAGCCTTCGGCTGGCGCCCGGCGACGAGCCGAAGAGCGCGTACGCCGCAGTCAAGGCGCATCTGGAGAAGCACGCGCCGTGGGGCGCGCAGGTCGAGGTGACGTTCGAGCACGACGGTGAACCCTGCGTGATCGACGCGACGGGGCCGATGTTCGACGCGGCGCGAGACGCGTTCCGCACGGCGTGGGACGGCGTGTCCCCTGTGGACATCGGGGTGGGCGGGTCGATCCCGTTCATCGCGACGTTCCAGGAGATGTTCCCCGACGCGGCGATCCTGGTGACCGGTGTGGAAGACCCGCACGCGCAGGCGCACGGCCCGAACGAGAGCCTCCACCTGGGCGAGTTCGCGCGGGTGTGCCTGGCCGAGGCGCTCCTGCTGCGCAACGTGGCAAACACAGCGACGACGTGACCGTGCCGCTGTCGTGGCGAGCCCTCGGGCGTGCCACGCTCGCGCGGCAGCACCTGCTGGCCCGCGCCCAGCTCACCGCGGAGGACGCCCTCACGCACCTCGTCGGCATGCAGGGGCAGGCGCCGCAGGCCCCGTATGTCGGGCTGTGGAGCCGGCTGGTCGGCTTCCAGGCCGAGGAGCTGAGTCGGCTCCTGCTCGACCGGCGGGCGGTGCGCATCGCGGTCATGCGCAACACGGTGCACCTCGTGACCGCCGCCGACGCGCTGGCGCTCCGCCCGCTCACGCAGGTGATCTTCGACCGCGACCTGCGGACGAACGCGACCCACACGCCCAAGATCGGCGGCCTCGACCTGGCCGCGGTCACCGCCGTCGCTCGCGAGCTGGTCGAGGAGCGGCCACGCTCCACAAAGGATCTTGGAAGCCTGCTCCAGCAGCGCTGGCCCGACCGCGACCCGAGCGCGTTGGCGTTCGTCGCGCGCAACACGCTGCCCATGGTGCAGGTGCCGCCGCGCGGCCTCTGGCGCCGCAGCGGCCAGCCGACGCTCACCACGACCGACGCCTGGCTGGGCCGCCCGCTCACCGCTCCGGACGTGACATCGATGGTCACCCGCTACCTCGGGGCGTTCGGGCCGGCCACCGTGCAGGACGCGCAGGCGTGGTCGGGGCTCACGCGACTGCGCGAGGTCTTCGAGCGGCTGCAGCTGATGCGGCTCCGCGACGACCAGGGGCGGGAGCTATTCGACCTGCCAGACGCGCCGCGCCCGGACGAGGAGACGCCCGCGCCGGTGCGCTTCCTTGCCGAGTTCGACAACCTCATCCTGTCGCACGCCGACCGCACCCGGGTCATCGCGCGCGCGGACTGGCAGACCATGATGGACAGCCGGCTCGCGCCGCGGACGGTGCTGGTCGATGGGTACGTCCGCGCGACGTGGAAGATCACCGAGCAGCGCGGCGCGGCCGATCTGTTGATCGAGCCGCTGGGGAGCATAGGACGGCGCGACTGTGCCGCCACGAAGTCCGCCATCGAGCGCGAGGGCGCCGCCTTGCTCGCGTTTGCCGTCCCCAAAGCCCAGGCCACAGCGGTACGGTTTTCCGCGTGAAGGTCATCGTCTTTGGCGCGACCGGAATGATCGGTCAAGGTGTGCTGCGCGAGTGCCTGCTCGCGCCCGACGTCGAGGCGGTACTGACGGTGGGGCGGACGCCCACCGGACAGCGGCACGCCAAGCTGCGCGAGATCGCGCACGCCGACCTCAGCGACCTCACGCCGATCGCCGATGACATCTCCGGATACGACGCGTGCTTCTTCTGCCTCGGCGTCTCCTCCGTCGGCATGAACGAGGCGGACTACCGGCGGATCACGTACGACTACACGCTGGCGGCCGCTCGCCCGCTCGCCGCCGACAACTCCGACCTGACGTTCGTGTTCGTCTCCGGGGCGGGCACGGGTAGCGGCAACGCGATGTGGTCACGGGTCAAGAAGCAGGCCGAAGACGACGTGCTCGCCCTGCCGTTCCGGGCGTACATGTTCCGCCCCGGGTTCATCCAGCCGCTGCACGGGATCACCTCGCGGACCCGCCTGTACCGGGCGCTGTATGTCGTACTCAAGCCACTCACACCGCTGATGCGGCGGCTGTTTCGAAGCCAGTTCACCACGACCGAGGCGGTCGGCCTGGCGATGCTGAACGCGGCACGCGGCCGAGCGACCAAGCGCGTACTGGCCAGCCCCGACATCAACGAGCTCGCGAGCGCCCATGCTGTTTAGCGAGATCGCCGCGGTCTCCGCGGCCGTGACCGCCACCTCCAGCCGCAAGGCGAAGGTGGAGCTGCTGGCCGGCGCGCTGCGGGCGCTGACGCCGGAGGAGGTCGCGGCTGGATCGGCATATCTCGCGGGTGAGCTGCGCCAACGGCAGACCGGCGTCGGCTGGGCCACGCTGCGCCAGGCACCGCCGCCCGCCGAGACGCCGACGCTGACCGTAGCGGCGGTCGACGCCGCGATCGAGGAGATGTCCCGGGTCAGCGGGCCCGGTTCGCAGGCGCGGCGGCGCGACCTGGTGGGCGCGCTGTTCGGTGCCGCGACGGCCGATGAGCAGCGCGTTCTCATCGCCCTCTTCGGCGGCGAGCTGAGACAGGGCGCCCAGGCGGGGCTGCTTGTCGACGCGATCGCCAAGGCGGGCGAGGTGCCGGTGACGGTGGTGCGGCGGGCGCTGCTGCTCGCCGGAGACCTGAAAGACGTCGCCGTCGCCGCGCTCACCGGGGGCCAGGCGGCGCTCGACGCGTTCACGCTGCGGGTGGGCAGGCCGCTCGCGCCGATGCTGGCCCAGAGCGCCGCCTCGGTCGACGAGGCGCTCGCCGCCACCGGGGTGCCCGCCGTGGTCGACGTCAAGCTCGATGGCGTCCGCATCCAGGTCCACCGGTCGGGCGACGAGGTCGGCGTGTACAGCCGCAGCCTCGACGACATCACGGCGCGGATGCCGGAGGTCGTCGCCGCCGTGCGGGCACTGCCGGTGCGCGAGGTCGTGCTCGACGGCGAAGCCATGGCGATGGACGCGGCTGGGCGCCCGAGGCCGTTCCAGGAAACCGCCTCCCGGGCGGCGACCAAAGGTGCCGCGGTCACGGTGCTCAACCCGTACTTCTTCGACATGCTGCACCTCGACGGCGCGGATCTGCTCGACGCTCCGGGACGGGAACGCTGGGCCGCCCTTGCCGGCGCGGTGCCGGCGCCTTTGCTCGTTGGCCGCACCACGGTGGCGACCCCCGCGGAGGCGGCCGACGCCTTCGCGGCCGCCCTGGCCGCCGGTCAGGAAGGCGTGGTGGTCAAGTCGCCGGAGGCCGCCTACGACGTGGGCCGGCGCGGCGCCGCCTGGGTCAAGGTCAAGCCGCGGCACACGCTCGACCTCGTGGTGCTGGCGGTCGAGTGGGGGCACGGGCGGCGCAAGGGCTGGCTCTCCAACCTGCACCTGGGGGCGCGCGACCCGGAGACCGGCGGGTTCGTCATGCTGGGCAAGACCTTCAAAGGCCTCACGGACTCCACGCTGCGATGGCAGACTGAAAGATTCCTGGAACTGGCCGTCGACAAGGGCGACTGGGTCGTGACGGTGCGGCCCGAGCAGGTCGTGGAGGTCGCGTTCGACGGGGTGCAGGCGAGCCCGCGGTACCCCGGAGGGGTAGCCCTGCGATTCGCTCGCGTCCTGCGTTATCGCGACGACAAGACGGCTGCGGAGGCTGACACCATTGACGCGGTGCGGGCGATCCACAACGGAACGTGAAAATTCCACGCGGGGCAAAATCGCGCATATGCTGATCCTGAATCAATCAGATTTGGGAGAGGTGCGCCAGGTGGATTCGCGGTACGCCGGCGTCCGCATCGGCTGATCGGATGCGGCCCGTGCCGATACCCACACCCGACGCTGAGCGCCTGGCCGAACTTTGGGCGCAGGCCATCGCGTGGACGAGTTACGTGTCCATGAGCCGTGCCGAGCTGGTCGCTCACCTGACCGGCCCGGCTGGCCGCGTGATCGAGGCGTTGGGCACCGACGAGCCGGACGGCCACATTGGCTTCGAGGTCGGCACGGCGCTGGTGGCTGCCCATTTCACGCACCCCACGTCGCTCAGCCGGACGCTCACCGTCCTCGGCGAGCACCTCCAGCCGTACGTGGAGGCGACCGGCGCCGCGAAGCGGTTCGCCCGGCTGCAGGGCAGCCTCGCCGAGGGGTACGCCCAGGCGCTGCGCAACCGCACGATGACCGAGCAGGAGGGCATCTACGCGGCGGCCCTGGTCGCCCAGGCGGAAGCCGAGGAGGCGCGCTGGGCGAGCGAGGCGCGGTTCCAGGCGGTGTTCACCGAGGCGGCCATCGGGATCGGCATCGGCACGCTCAACGGGCGCCTGCTGGAGGTCAACCGGGCCCTGTGCGACATGTTCGGGTACCCGCGGGAGGAGTTCCTCGAAAGGACCACCGCGAGCTTCTTCCAGCCGCCCGGCGACGACGGCGACGTGTGGCAGGCGTACAACGACCTGTGGGCCGGGCGCAGCGACAACTTCCGCACCGAGAAGCCGTTCGTGCGCAGCGACGGTGCCGAGATCTGGACCGACCTGGTGGTCTCGCTGATCCGCGACAAGGACGGCACGCCCAAGTACGCGGTCGGCATGGTCGAAGACATCACCGAACGCCACCGGCTCCAGATCCAGCTCCGCCACCAGGCGCTCCACGACCCCCTCACCGACCTGCCCAACCGCACTCTCTTCTTCGAGCGGCTCGCGCTAGCGCTCGCCGACCCGGACCCGTCCGCACGGGTCGGCGTCTGCTACCTCGATCTCGACGGGTTCAAGGCCGTCAACGACACGCTCGGCCACGACGTCGGCGACCAACTCCTGCGTACCGTCGCCGGGCGCCTCGCCAGCCGCCTCCACCGCAGCGGGCACCTGGTGGCACGAATGGGCGGCGACGAGTTCGTCGTGCTCGTGGAGCGCACCGCCGGCACGGCCGAACTGGTACGCGTGGCCGAGGCGGCGCTCGCCGCCGTGCGGATACCGGTGCGGGTCAGCGGGCACGCGCTCAAGGTCTCTGCCAGCGTCGGCGTCGTCGACCGGCCGGTACGCGGCACCACCGTCGCCGAGCTGATGAAGGCCGCCGACACCACCCTGTACTGGGCCAAGGGCGACGGGCGGGACCGGTGGGCGGTCTTCGACGCCGACCGGCACGCCAGCGACGTGAGCCGCTACCGGCTCTCCGCCGAGCTGCCCGCCGCGCTCGCTCGCCGGCAGTTCTTCGTCGAGTACCAGCCGCTCGTGCGCCTGTCCGACGGAGTGTCGGTGGGTGCCGAGGCGCTCGTGCGGTGGCGGCACCCCGAACGCGGCGTGATCGGCCCGGGGCGCTTCATCGAACTGGCCGAAGAGACGGGGCTGATCGTGCCGCTCGGCCGCTGGGTGCTGCGCGAGGCGTGCGACCAGGCGCAGCGCTGGCCGGAGTCACCACGCCCGCTGCTCAGCGTCAACGTCGCCGCCCGGCAGGTACGCGAATCCACCATCGTCGAAGACGTGAAGACCATCCTCGCCGAGACCGGGCTGCCGGCCGAGGGGCTCCAACTGGAGCTGACCGAGAGCTCCGTCATGGGCAGCAGCGGGCAGCCGCTGCGCACCCTGCACGCGCTCGCCGACCTGGGCGTACGGCTGGCGATCGACGACTTCGGCACCGGGTACTCGAACCTGGCCTACCTGCGCAGCCTGCCGGTACACGCGCTGAAGCTGGCCGGCTCGTTCATGTCGGGCCTGCGCGCGCCCGGCGGCCCCGACCAGGTCGACCAGGAGATCCTCGCGGCGGTGATCCGGCTCGCGCACAAGCTGAAGATGAGCGTGATCGCGGAAGGCGTCGAGACCGCCAGCCAGGCCGCCATACTGCGGGAGCTGGGCTGTGACACCGCGCAGGGCTTCCACTTCGCGCGTTCGATGGAGCCGTCGGCGCTGCCGTGGCTACAACGCGGCCAGTGAGCGCACGTAGTTGACCTGCTGGTGCACGTACTGCACCTGGGGCTCGCCCGTCACCGGTATCCGGGCCACGTACTGCCGCTGGCCGTTCGTGACGGTCACCTGCACGGTCCCCCGGTAGATCGTCTCCTTGACCAGCAGGAAGAACAGGCTGAACACGGTCAGCACGCAGAAGCCCGCGACCGCCATCACGATCGCCCAGGTGGGTGTCTTCTGCTCGGTGTGCCAGAAGTCCGATACCTGCCAGGTGGAGCCCGCCAGCGGGATGGCGCCCGCCGGGGTGTGGACGGTGGTGGCGGTGACGCCGATCTCGCCGATCTGGGCGACCACGACGCCTGAGTCGACGGGTGGTGCGCTCGCCGGCGGAGGCGCCGCTGGGTCCGGCACAGACCAGGGATCGGTGGGCGGCGGAAACATGGGGTCACGGTAGTACCCGTTAGCTTGATTTGGAGCCTTCGGCGTCCGCCGCCGCCACACGGTCCAGGGGCTTCGGCGCGGCCGAGCGGTCTTGGCCCGCATGCGGGTGCGCCTCCCTGCGCGCCAGCCAGCCGAAACCGACCACCGCCATCGCCGCGAACAGCCACCACTGCACGACGTACCCGGCGTTCTGCCAGGAGTTCTCGTGCCCGATCGGTATCTCGGTCAACCCCGGCCCGACGTCCTCGGCCAGCAGGTACGCCCCGTAGACGGGGTACGGCAGCTCCTCGGCCAGCCGGTGTACCCCGATCCGGCGCGTCTCGAGCCGCCCCTCGCGCCGGGTCACCGACTCGGGCTGGCTCTCCGACAGGTGTACCCGCCCCACCAGCGTCACCTGCCCCGACGGCGCAGGCGGCACATCCGGCACCGCCACGGCCCCACCCGGCGCCGGCGGCACCCAACCTCGGTCGACCAGCACCGCCGAACCGTCCGCCAGCACCAGCGGCGTCACCACCTCGAAGCCCACATGCCCATCGACGGTGCGGCCGCGGGCCAGGATCTCGTTCGTGGGGTCGTATCGACCGGTTACGGTGACACGGATCCATGCGGCGTCGGCGGGTGCCGCAGTGCCGACCGGTCCAGGCAGCACGCTGGCCAGCGGCACGGGCGCCTTCTGGGCCGTCGCGTCGATCCGTTCGTTGACCGCGCTACGTTCCTGGTACCGGTGGAGCTGCCAGTTTCCGAGCAGCACCATCACGGCGGCCGCCACGCCCATGAGGGCGCCTAAGCCCAGCCAGCGGGGGGTGAGGAGGAACCGGTACACAGCACGAGGCTACTCGTGTGATCTCAGGCACTAGTCTGGTGCCGGCTCACGTTGCATGCCGAGACAAGGGAGGAGCCGCCGATGACCGCTGTCCCACGCATCGTGGTGAGCGCACCGTCGTCCGGGCACGGCAAAACCGCCGTGACCGTCGGACTCCTCGCGGCGCTGGCCCAGCGTGGTCTGCGCGCGTCCGGCTTCAAGATCGGACCGGACCACACCGACGCCGCCTACCTCGGGCTCGCCGCCGGCCGCCCGGGCCGCAACCTCGATCCCCGGCTCGTCGGGCCGTCCCGCGTCGCGCCGCTGTTCACGCACGGCGCCAACGGCGCCGACATCGCGGTCGTCGAGGGCACGATGGGCCTGTTCGACAGCCTGACCGGGCGCGCCGACTCGCACTCCACGGCCGGCGTCGCCGCCACGCTGCGGGCACCGGTACTGCTGGTCGTCGACGTCGGAGCCATGGGCCAGTCGGTCGCGGCGCTCGTGCACGGCTTTCGCGCGTACGACGAGATGCTCTGGCTCGGCGGCGTCATTCTCAACCGGGTCGCCTCCGACCGCCACGAGCAGCTGCTTCGCGAGGCGCTCGACGACATCGGGGTGCCGGTCTTCGGCGCGCTCCGCCGGCGCGACCTGCCGCCCACCCTGCCGCCCCGCCACGACGGCGTCGTGCCCGTCGTGCACCGGGCCGTCGAGGCAGCGCGCGGCGTCCGCCGGCTCGGCGAGGGCATCGCCGGCGCCGTCGACCTCGAACGCCTCCTGGCGCTGGCCCGCTCCGCGCCACAGCTCACGGTCGAGCCGTGGTCGGCAAGGGGCGAAACCCCGGCCGTCGCGGTCGGGCGCCGCCCCCGCGTGCCCCCCCCCCGCCGCACCGCGCTCTCCTCATCGGGCGCCCAGACGGCGGCGCGCCG
>NZ_JAIBNX010000020.1:46933-52214 GCF_026130045.1 Micromonospora sp. CPCC 205371 | reverse complement strand
CCCCACCGCCGGCCCCGGCGGGGGGCGGAGGGGGCGAACCCCCCGGCGGCCGGGCCCGCCCCCCGCCCCGTCGTCGCCCTCGCCGGCAGCACCGGGCTCTCCTATTCGTACGCCGAGACGGCCGAGCTGCTCACGGCGGCGCGCGCCACGGTCGTACCTGTCGACCCGCTCCGCGACGAGCAGCTGCCCGAGGGCACCGACGCACTGGTCATCGGCGGCGGGCTGCCCGAGTCGTACGCCGAAGAGCTCTCCGCCAACCGGCGGCTCTGCACCGAAGTGGCCGCCCTCGCCGAGGCGGGCCGGCCGATCATCGCCGAGGGAGCCGGCCTTTTGTGGCTGGCGCGCGAGTTCGACGGCCGCCCCATGTGCGGGGTCGTCGACGCCACCGGCATGAGCACCGACCAGATGGTGGTCGGATACCGGGAGGCCACCGCGCGGGCGTCCACACCGGTCGCCCAGGTGGGTGCCCGGGTCGTCGGCTACAAGCAGCACCGGGGCATGGTCAACCCGCGCGCCGGACAGAACCCCGCCTGGACCTGGGGCGGCAGCTCACCGGAGGGGTTCGTTTTGCGCCGAGTACACGCCTCGCAGCTCATGCTGCACTGGGCCGGAGTGCCCGAGATCGCGCACCGGTTGGTGGCTGCCGCGGCGCCCGCCGTGCCCGCGGCACCGCCCGCTCCAGCCCCTACACCGCCCGCCCAGCGGCCCCCTTCCGATGAGCCGACCGACCCCAGCCTGGTGAGCCCGAGCGACGAGGTCAACGCGTGACAGAGCTAGCTGGCGCGGGTCATGCGCCCTTGGTGCCGCCCTGTAGCCGCCAGTCGCTCCGGTCGCTGCGATGCTGGCCCACGCCGCGCGCGGGCGGTTCGGGCGCCGAAAGCCGCCCTGTAGACCGCAGTCGCTCTGGTCGCTTCGCTCCCGCCGCTTTGTGCGGTCTGCGGGCGGCGCGCCCTCACAGCTCCCTCCGCTTGGTGGCGGCTGCGCGAGGCGGCGCATGACCGTCCGGCCCGGTCCAGATGGGCCACGTACGATGGCGGGGTGACCGAGACCCGTAAGCGTGTGCTGCTGGCCAAGCCGCGCGGCTACTGCGCCGGCGTCGATCGCGCTGTTCAGACCGTCGAAGAGGCGCTCAAGCTGTACGGAGCGCCGATCTACGTCCGTAAGCAGATCGTCCACAACAAACACGTGGTCTCGACTCTGGAAGCGCGGGGTGCGATCTTCGTCGAGGAAAACGAGGAGGTCCCCGAGGGGTCGACCGTGATCTTCTCGGCGCATGGCGTGGCGCCTGAGGTGTATGAGCAGGCGAAGCAGCGGTCGTTGAAGGCGATCGACGCGACGTGCCCGCTGGTCACGAAGGTGCACCACGAGGCTCGACGGTTCGCCTCGGAGGATTACGACATCCTGCTCATCGGGCACGAAGGGCACGAAGAGGTCATCGGTACCGCCGGGGAGGCACCCGCCCACATCCAGCTCGTCGACGGGCCTGACGGCGTCGACAAGGTGACCGTCCGAGACCCCAACAAGGTCGTCTGGCTCTCGCAGACCACACTCTCCGTCGACGAGACGATGGAGACCGTCGCCCGGCTCAAGACCCGCCTGCCGCTGCTCCAGTCGCCACCGAGCGACGACATCTGCTACGCCACGCAGAATCGCCAGCACGTCGTCAAGGAGATCGCACCGGAGTGCGACGTGGTCCTCGTGGTCGGGTCGCGCAACTCGTCGAACTCGGTACGCCTCGTGGAGGTGGCCCTCGACGGCGGCGCCCGGGCCGGGCACCTGATCGACTACGCCTCCGAGATCCAGGAGGAGTGGCTGGAGGGCGCCACGACCGTCGGCGTGACCTCGGGCGCGAGCGTGCCCGAAGACCTGGTGACGCAGGTGCTCGACCACCTCGCCGAGCGCGGCTTCGCCGACGTGACCGAGGTCACCACCGCCGAGGAGCGGCTGACCTTTTCCCTGCCTCAGGAGCTCAAGCGCGACATGAAAGCGGCCGCCGCCGCCCGCAACGCCTAGCGGGGCTTGCTAGCGCATTCTCGTTACCGCGCGGAATCGTTCCTGGGTGCGGCGCCGGCTTTCGTTCGTGGCGCCGAAGAGCATCAGCAGCAGGCCGACCGGGATCAGCATCAGCCATGACAGGCCCACCAGCGTCAACGCGTGCAGCGCGGTGATCACCGTGACCACCGTGCCGACCACCAGCGGCGCCTGCTGCCGGGTGAACGCCCCGAAGATCAAGGTCGCCACCGCGCCGAGCAGCAGCCCCACTTCGCGGATCGCGGTCGCCTCGGTGGTCAGAGCTATCACCAGCGTCGGCACGAACGCGGCCACCAGCGCCGGCCCGTACGCCGTCCAACTGCTCAGGTCGGGCCGCTGGCGCAGCTCGATCACGCCGATGAGCAGCGCCAACGCGGCGAACGGCAGGGTGTATACCTCGGGGACGCCCACGTTGGACAGGCCCATCAGCAACCACCAGGCGATCAGCTCGCACAGCACCGCCGACCAGAAGAGGATGCGCCGCTCGAACGTGCGGCGGCCCGGACGGGTGGACGCGATGCCCAGTACCGCGCCCCAGGCGGCCAGCAGCGCCGCCACGTGCCGCGGTGAGTCGAACGCCAGCGCGAGCGCGATCAGAGCGGCGGCGTACCCGCTCCACTCCACGGTCGCCGCCTCGCGGTAGGACTCGGGCTGGCGCAGGCGTGGCAGTACCGCCGCGACCACGAGCAGGGCGGCGCCCACGGCCAGTACCCCGAAGGCGGACCACTCCGGCTCTAGCCCGGCGATCAGTGCGCTGGTGAGCACGAAGCCCTCCGCCGATACAGCCGCGAAGAGCCAGCCCAGGATGCGGGCGCGCTGGGTCTGCCCGACGATCGCGGCGGTGGCGCCCACCGCGACCGCCCCGCCCAGCGTGACGAGGGTGAGCGGCTTTTCGGCGAGGCTGCCGGCGAGGCCGGCACCCCCCGCGGCCAGCCCGATCGCGAATACGACGAGCCTGGTCACGCGCAGCGGACGGGCACGCTCGGACGGCGGGGGCGGCGGGGTGACCGCGAGGCCGAGCATCGACAGTGTGAAGACGGCCAGGGCGGCCATGGTCGAGGCCGGCCACTCGGCGCCGAGCGACAGCGGCGCGATCAGCAGCGTGATCGCCGCGCCGGGGAGGACGACCGGGATCGCGCGGGCGATCCGCCGCCCGCCGAACCCGATGGCCGCCAGCGCGGCCGCGATCGTCAGCAGCAGCGCGGCCAGCACGTCGGTCGGGTCGGCGCCCGGCCGCACCTGGGTGAGGACGGCCGGCGGCCCCTCCCAGATGTGGTACACGGTCTGGTGCGGGTCGATCAGGGAGTCGACCAGGATCGGGGCGATGCCTGCGAGCGCCAGCGCGGTCGGCACGGCCGCGACCAGTACCGCGCCCATCGCGGGGCTGACCGCCCAGCGGCCGCGGAAACCTTCGAAGCCTTCGATGCGCCGCCACACTCCGCCCAGCCGCACCGACCAGCGCTGGGTCGGCTCGACCACGGTCTCGGGGGCCGGGGTGGCGGCGCGCAGCAGTTCGGCCACCACGCCGAGGAGGGCGGCGGCGGCCGCGTACACACCTGTGGACAGGCCGGTGGGCAGCGACGCGATCGCCGTGATCGTGGCACCGCCAGCGATGCCAACGGTTGCGTAGGGCAGGTATCGCGGTACCTGGCGACGTGCCAGCGCAACCAGCCCGAGCCCCATCGCGGAGCCCGCCACGGCGGCGGCCAGCACCAGCGAGGCGGGCCGACCGGCCTCCGCGGCACCCGCCGCGAGCATGCCGGGCAGTGCGAGCAGCGCGCCGCCGGCCGCGAGCCCGCCAATCTGCCCCAGGTGTGGCGGCATGTCGTCGGCCTGCATCCGGGCCAGCACCGCGACCAGCAACCCGACCAGGGTGACCACGCCCAGGGCGGCCGCGGTGGTCCACGGGCGGACCAGGCTGGCGCCCACGGCGTGTGGCGCCACGGCGGCGGCCACCGCCGTGCGGGCCAGCCCCGCGCGCGGGTCTTTCGCCATCACGGCCGCCACGCCGTATGCCGTCGCCACCGCGCCGCCGACCAGCATGGGCGACCACCAGGGCAGCCCGAGCGCCACCGGGGCACCGACGGTCGCAAGGCCGACGCAGACGCCCGCTATGTCGTACGCCCACGGCTTGGGCAGGACGACCGCCGCCGCGGCGGCCAGCAGGGCCAGCGCGACCGGCGCCTGCCAGCCCACCCCGCCCGGCGTCGTTGGCCAGGCGTTCAGGTCGGCCTCCCACAGCGCGCCCGGCGTGGCGAGTACACGCAGGCCGCCGCTCAGTGCGGTGTACCCGGCGATGACCGCGATCACGGCACCGCTGCCGGCCACGCCGAGCACCGGCCCCCGCCGCCACTCCGGAGGCATCGCGCGCACGCTGACAGCGACCAGCACGACGATCAGCGCGCTGACCGCGAGGATCGCGTCGGGGAAGAGGATCGCGGAGATCCGGGCGAACGTGCCGATCACGCCTGCGGTGGCCGCCGCCGCGGCGAAGTCCGCGCCGTCCAGTACCCGGTCGGCCCGCCGGCCGGCGTCGATCGAGGGCGCCAGGACCAGCAGCACCGCGCCGACGAGCAGCAGCGCGCCGACCCACGCGTCGGAGACCGTGGCGCCCGGGGCACCGAAGGCCGCCGCCGTCACCGCGATGGCGCCGAGGCCGGTGCCGAGCGTGAGCGGCAGGCTGATGTGGCGCCGCGCCACCTGCGACAGCGCCGCGTAGCCGAGCGTCGCGCACACCGCCACGAAGGCGGCCGCCAGCACGGCGGTCGCCGTCATCCCGGCCATCGCCGCCACGCCCGCCGCGACGGCTCCGGGCAGCGCGAACGCGGCGCCGCCCGCCGCCCACTCGCCGACCTCCGGTGCGTCTGGGCCGCCCCGGACCAGTTGCGCGGGCACCGGCTCGTCGCGCAGGACGTCGGTCTGTGCGGAGAGCCACGGAGCGGCGATCGCGATCAAGGCCCCGGCGAGCGCCAGCACCGCGAGCACGCCAGCGGTCAGGGCCGGCCTGGCGAGCGAGGCGCCGGCACCGACGAGACCGACGACGGCCGCCCCGGCGATGTGGGCTCGGGCAGCGCTGGTGGTGCGCGCGTACAGGCCGGTCGCGCCGATGCCGATCGCCGCGAGCACGGGCAGCCACGGCGCGGCGGCCCACGGCAGCCCGAGCGAAGCCGGCGCGGCGACCGCGGTCAGTGCCGCGCCGGCCACCGCCCGGGCGCGCCCCCCCCTCCGGCGCGCGGCCCCGGTCCCCCGC
>NZ_JAIBNX010000020.1:20645-46923 GCF_026130045.1 Micromonospora sp. CPCC 205371 | reverse complement strand
CGCGGCGCCCCCCCCGCCGAGGCGGGCGCCCCTTCGGGCGGCCGCACCAGCCCCGCGGCGATGGCCAGGAGCAGCGCGCTGACCGCGAGCTGCCACCCCATGTCACCCACCGCGTCAGCCAGCTTGTCCGGGTACGCGGACAGATCCGCCTTCCACACCGGTAGCGCGGCCTGCACCGGGGCGAGTGCGGCGCGTACCGCCGTGCCGGCGACCACCAGGCCCATGACGATCAGCGCGCCCGCCGAGGCGAGCTGCGGCCCGCGCCGTGCGGCTTCCGGCAGTGCCCGTACGCCGAACCCGGTCAACACGATCACGATGGCGATCAGGAGGAGCGCCCGCCCCGGTACCGCGACCGAAACGACGCGTCCGGCGGCACCGATGACGGCGAGCGTGACGATCCCGGCCGCGATGTCCGGCAGCGGGAACCGGTCGACGCTGCGGGCACCGGCCAACCCGAGCACGGCGGCCAGCACCAGAGCCAGACCGGCGCTCACCGCACCTGGCACCGTGCCGGCGTCGACCGTGGCGACGGTGGCGTACACGAGCGCGACGGCGACCGCCACGCCGTGCAGGCCCCACGTCGCCTGTCGCAGCCAGATCGCCGGCACCGGTGCCGCCGCGCGGGCGGGTTGGCCGGCGGGCGTGACGACCGCGTCCGCCTCTTCCGGCGCGCTCTCCGGCCGGTCTGGCTCGCTGGTCGCGTCGCTTTCAGCGGTCTCGCCGCTCGCACCCGGCTTGGCGGGCTCGGCCGGTTTCGCCGGTGCGCTGGCCGAAGCCGCGCTCAGCAGCGGCACCATGCCTAGGCCGCGCTGGTCGAACTGCCGGGCGAGCGCGAGGTCGAGCGCGGCGACCGCGGTGAAGGCGAGTGCCCAGCCGGTGGGCCCCGTGATCCACTCGTACGCCAGCAGCGGCACGATCGGCTGGAGGGCGAGCACGGTCGCGTACCGCGGCACGCTGAACCCGGTCACGCCGGCGTACCAGCCGGCGGCGAGCGCGGTGATCGCGAAGATCACACCTGCGACGACGGCGCCCGCCACGGTCTCCGAGTGGAGCGCGTCGACCGTCCACAGTGCGTACCCGTCGAGCGGAATCAGCATGAGCCCGACCGCGGCGATGGTCTCCGCGGTCGAGGTGAGCCCCCGGCGGGCGACGGCGGGCGGCGCGACCAGCATCAGCGCCGTGGCACCGAGCAGGATTCCGACGCGGCTCACGTCGTCGAACGAGCTGAACGCCACGAGCGCGAACACGACCGCGGCGACGGCGAGCAGCAGCGCGCCGAGCCCGAGGAAGATGTTTTGCACCTCGCGGGTCGACGCCTCTGGCTGGCCGGCCGTCTCGGCGGCGGGCCCCGTGCGGGTGCCGGTCGGTGGCGGTGGCGGAGGTGGCGGCGAGTGTGGCGGCGTACCCGTTGGAGACTGCCGCGGCATGCGCGGCGGCCCGTTGGGTGCCGCGTTCGGCGGCGTCGCGGTCGGTGGCCGGCGGCCCACCCGGGTGCGCACCACACGACGCGGTTTGGCGGCTTGCTGTACACGCTGCTGGTTGGCGTGCGCGAGGATGTCGCGCTGGAAGAGCGCGGCCTGCAGCGCCTGGGCGTTGAGCTTCAGCTCTTTCGCGATGCGCAGCTCATCGCGTTTGAGCTCCGAGATCGAAAGGTCGATCCGCGTCAGCTCTTCGGCCCACCGGCCCTGCTCAGCGCCGCAGTGGGGGCACTGCGGCGCCGGCTCGATCTCCCGGCCGCAGGACGGGCAGGGGTACGTCGCCATGGCACCTCTCTCCGGCAGGGCCCAGCATTGTGGACTCTCCCAGAAGCATGCCTAATGACGGGTGCTCTTGAACAGAGACGGGGACTCTCGAACGGGGTAGATCAGTGTCTGATGGTTCGCTCTGGGCGACCCATGCCGCGGTACTCCCAACCGGCGTGCGTCCACAGTGATGCGTCGAGGCAGTTCCGGCCGTCGATCACGCGCCGTGCGGCTACAAGCTCGCCGAGGGCGTTCGGGTCGGCGTTGCGGAAGTCGGCCCACTCGGTGAGCACGCACACGAGGTCGGCACCGCGCACCGCGTCGGCCATCGACGGCTCGTACGTGAGGTCCGGCTGGGCGATGCGGGCGTTCTCCATGCCTTCCGGGTCGTACACGCGGACGTCGGCACCGGCCTTGGCGAGCAGCCCGGCGACGGCGAGCGACGGCGCGTCGCGTACGTCGTCGGAGTTGGGCTTGAAGGTGGCGCCCAGGACGGCGATCCGGGTGCCGGAGAGGTCTGGCCCGGCCGGGCCGGAGCGGCGGTCGAGCAGCTCGGCGGCGAGCGTGAGGACCCGGGTGCGGCGGCGCAGGTTGATGAGGTCGACCTCGTGCAGGAAGCGGAGGGCCTCGCCCGCGCCGAGCTCTTGCGCGCGTGCCTGGAAGGCGCGGATGTCCTTGGGCAGGCAGCCGCCGCCGAAGCCGACGCCCGCCTGGAGGAACCGGTTGCCGATCCGGGGGTCGTACCCGATCGCGCGCGCGAGCTGGGTGACGTCGCCGCCGGCGACCTCGCAGACCTCGGCCATGGCGTTGATGAAGGAGATCTTGGTGGCGAGGAACGCGTTGGCCGCCACCTTCACGAGTTCGGCGGTCGCGAAGTCGGTGACCACCAGGGGCACCTCGCGGTCTTCGGTGGCCGCCAGGTCGAAGACGCCCTTGTGCGCGGCGTAGAGCATGGCGTTCGCCCACTCGGTCTTGACGCCGATGACGATCCGGTTGGGCCGGAGCACGTCTTCGACCGCGAAGCCCTCCTGGAGGAACTCCGGGCTCCATGCGACCTCTACGCCCAGGTCGGCGGGGGCGTGCTTGCCGACGAGCTGCTCGATCCACTCGGCGGTGCCCACCGGGACGGTCGACTTGCCCACGATCAGCGCCTTGCGGGTCAGGTGCTGGGCCAGCCCGGTGACGGCCGCCTCGACGTAGACCAGGTCGGCGCCCATGCCGTCGGCGCGCTGCGGGGTGCCGACGCAGATGAAGTGCACGTCGGCGAAGTCTGCGGTCTCCTTGTAGCTGGTGGTGAAGCGCAGCCGGCCAGCGGCCAGGTTGCGGCGCAGCAGCTCGTCGAGGCCGGGCTCGTGGAACGGCACGGCACCACCCGCGAGCTTGGCGATCTTGGCTTCGTCGACGTCGAAGCCCAGTACCTCGTAGCCCAGTTCCGCGAAGCAGATGGCGTAGGTCGCGCCGAGGTAGCCGGTGCCGAGGAAGGCCAGCCGGGGACGCGCCCCACCGGACGGCGGGGTGACCGCGCCGATCGCCGGGAGAGGTTGTGAGCTCGGGTACGGGATCGTCACGCCTTTGTTCTCCGCTCGCACTGGCGGCGCTTCGCGTCGCGGTGTCGGTGGGGACGCCTGAGTTGGCGCCGGCTTATTGGGCATATAGGAAGCTATGCGACAAGTATCTCAGGCTTTCCTGGTGCACAGCGACGATAGTGGAGGAGCCTACGCGCCGGTAAAGAGCACCTGAACGTTCGTCGGTATCCTCACACCCGCGTAGGAAGATCGCCAAAGGGGAGCCGGAATGACGACACAAGAACCCTTCGACGCGTACAGCCTGAGCGAGGAGCACGAGGCGGTGCGCGAGGCGGTCCGCGCGGTATGCGACGCCAAGGTCGCGCCGAACGCGGCAGAAGCGGACGAGACTGGAGAATTCCCTAAGGCGTCCTACGAGGCGCTCCGTGCGGCCGACTTCCACGCGCCGCACATCCCCGAGCAGTACGGCGGCGCCGGTGCGGACGCGCTGGCCACCGCGATCGTGATCGAAGAGGTCGCGCGGGCGTGCGCCTCCTCGTCGCTGATCCCCGCCGTCAACAAGCTCGGCACGCTGCCGCTGATCCTGGCCGGCTCCGAGGATCTCAAGAGCCGCTTCCTGCCGCCGGTGGCGCGCGGCGAGGCGATGTTCTCGTACTGCCTGTCCGAGCCCGAAGCGGGCAGCGACGCCGTTTCCATGACGACCCGGGCCGTACGGGACGGCGACCACTACGTGCTCGACGGCGTAAAGCGGTGGATCACCAACGCCGGAGAGTCGCGCTTCTACACCGTCTTCGCCGTCACGGAGCCGGGCGCGCGCTCGCGCGGCATCTCGGCGTTCGTGGTGGACAAGGACGACCCGGGCGTCAGCTTCGGCGCGCCCGAGAAGAAACTCGGCATCAAGGGCTCGCCGACCCGCGAGGTGTACCTCGACGGGGTGCGCATCCCGGCCGACCGGATGATCGGCGAGCCGGGCACGGGGTTCGCCACCGCGATGCGGACGCTCGACCACACCCGGGTCACGATCGCCGCCCAGGCGGTGGGCATCGCGCAGGGCGCGCTCGACTTCGCGGCCAAGTACGTGCAGGAGCGCACCCAGTTCGGCAAGCCGGTGGGCGACTTCCAGGGCATCCAGTTCATGATCGCCGACATGGCCATGAAGCTGGAGGCCGCCCGGCAGCTCACATACGCCGCCGCCGGCAAGTCCGAGCGCGGCGACGCCGACCTGACCTTCTTCGGCGCGGCGGCGAAGTGCTTCGCCTCCGACGCCGCGATGGAGATCACCACCGACGCGGTCCAGCTCCTCGGCGGGTACGGCTACACCCGCGACTTCCCGGTCGAGCGGATGATGCGGGACGCCAAGATCACGCAGATCTACGAGGGCACCAACCAGGTCCAGCGCATCGTGATGGCCCGCTCGATCCTCCGCTAGCGGCGCGGCTGGGTGGCCTCCGGGTCGTCGTCAGGCTCGGTGCTCGCCGGCTTCGGCGGGGTGATCGGCGGCGGGGTCGGTGCCGACCACGCCGGGCGCGGATAGGCGTCCGGCGGGGGCGGGCCCTTGACCAGCTGCGTCGCTTCGGTGTCCAGCCGCGTGGTCGGCCGGTCGTCGCTGACGCCGAAGCCGCCGCCGGCACCGCTCGGCAAGACGGTCGTCGTCGGCTCGTCGGCTCCGGCGGGCGGTGCCGAGGTCGGCGGCGCGGGCGCCGGAGGGCCGGACGACGGGGCCGGCGGGGAGACCGGCTGCGTCGACTCGTGCGCCGCCTGAGGTGGCTGCGGTGCGGCCGGTGGCCTGGTGTAGTCCGGCGTCGGGACCTGCGAAAACGCGGTGGTCGGTGCGGCCGGTGAGCCGGCCGGCGGGTACGGCGCCGCCGGGAACCCAGCCGCCGGGAACGCGGTCGTCGCAGGTGGTCCGTAGGCCTGCTCGGGCGTGGGTACCGGGCTCGACATGCCGAGACCACCGGCAGGGACCGGGACACCCATGCCAGGGGCCGGGTAGCCGGGCGGGGGACCGTAGGGCGCCCCGGGCGGTCCGTATTGTGCGCCGGGCGGCACCGGGTCCGGGCCGCCACGGGCGCCTGCCACGGCTGGCCGGTCGTACCGCCGCCAGCGCCGCGGGCTCATCAACGTCGCGAGCAGCGGCACGGCGATCAGCGCCGAGAGCCCGGCCGCCGGGATGGGCAGCCCGAGGTCGACGTCGCCGATCTCGTACGGGAACACGTCGAGGAACGACGCCGGCGCGACGGCGTACCAGACGGCGGCGCCCAGATAAGCGGCGCCGGCCAGCGCGGGCCCGATCGGTGACAGCCGGGCCAGCACCAGGATCGCGTACAGCGCGCCGGCACCGAGCAGTGCGAGCAGGCCGAGCAGGATGTCCACGCTCAGCCCGTCTTCGAACTGCGCCCGGACATCGCTGTACTTGAGGAGCCCGACGCCCGTCAGCACCCATGCCAGGGGTGCCAGGACCAGGGCCAGGAGCAGTGACCCGACGTGCCGCATCTGCCCTCCTTGATGTTGGGGTGCGAGTGGCACCGTACCCCGGTCCGGCAACGATCTGGCCTGCTAGGACTCTGTTTTGTCGCTACCTGCCCTGCTCGGCGGGGTGTTCCAGGGCGAATCGCCGTTCCGCTTGGTGGAACCGGCGGGCACGGGATCGGCGATCGCTGGCGGCGACTCCAGGGTGGGGGCGTCGGCCTGCGCGTCGATCGGCTCTTCGGCCAGCGGTGCCGGTGCGGGTGCGGGTGCCGGTGCGGGCCACCGCCGCCACCGCTGCACGCTGAACGCCGCCATCACCAGCAGGGCCCCGAGCAGGAGCAGAGTGCCGTTGTCGAGCGGAAGCCGCAGCGGGATCGGCTCGCCGAGGATCTCCCAGCTGTCGGGCACGGCGTCGCGCACCGCGAGAGGGTCGGCGAACATGGCGCCGAAGGGCGCGATGAGCAGCAGGCCCGCGACCACCGGCCCCAGCGGCGACCACCGCAGGGTGCCGAGCAACCCGAGCACGATGCCCGCGGCGGCGAGGTACGCGGCCGGCTCTATCAGGTCGACCGTGTCGAACGCGCGGGTCTCCACCCAGCCCGTGACGGTACGCGTCGAGCCGCCCTGGCCCAGCGCGACGAGCACCCACGTGAGCGGCGCCGCCACGACGCCGGCCAACAGACTCCATAGATGTCGCATGCGCGCACCGTACCGGTTCCGGCGTGTGCCGGCACCCAGGGCAAGATGGCGGAATGAGTGCGGGCACGGTGCTGTGGACCCCGCCGGCCGACGTCCTGGACCGGGCTCGGATCGGCGACTACCTGCGTTGGTTGCGGGAAAACCGCGGGTTGGCGTTCGCCGACTACCAGGCGCTGTGGCAGTGGTCGGTCGACGACCTTCCGGCGTTCTGGCGATCGATCTGGGACTACTTCGACGTTGTCGCGTACGACCAGCCGACCGCCACGCTCGCCGACCCGGTCATGCCGGGCGCCCGCTGGTTTCCCGGCGCCACCCTGAACTACGCCGAGCACGTGCTGCGGATGCCGGGCGTCGCCGACGACGACGTGATCGTGCTCGGGTACTCGCAGACCCGCGAGCCGGTCACGCTGACGGCCGCCGGCCTGCGCGAGCAGGTCCGCCGGGCGCGGGCCGCGCTGCGCGAGCTGGGAGTCGGCCGGGGCGACCGGGTTGCCGCGTACGCGCCGAACATCCCGGAGACATACGTGCTGATGCTGGCCACCGCCAGCCTGGGTGCGGTGTTCGCGTCGTGCGCGCCCGAGTTCGGCACCCGCAGCGTGGTCGACCGCTGGCAGCAGATCGAGCCGACCGTGCTGGTGGCGGTCGACGGGTACCGGTACGGCGCGAAGACGATCGACCGGAGCGGCGAGGTCGAGGCGATCCGGGCGGCCCTGCCATCGCTGCGGCACACCGTGACCATCCCGTACCTGACTGGCGGCGCCTGGGACTGGCCGGCCAGCACAGAGGAGATGGCGTACGAGCCGGTGCCGTTCGATCACCCGCTGTACGTGCTCTACTCATCGGGCACCACGGGGCTGCCGAAGCCGATCGTGCACGGGCACGGCGGCATCCTGGTCGAGCACCTGAAGATGCTGGCGCTGCACCACGACCTGGGCCCGGGCGACCGGTTCTTCTGGTTCACCACCACCGGCTGGATGATGTGGAACTTCCTCGCCTCCGGACCGGCCGTCGGCGCGGCGATCGTGCTCTTCGACGGCGACCCCGCCCACCCTGACCTGGGAGCGCTATGGCGGCTCGCCGAGGAAGCCCCGGTCACCTACTTCGGCACGAGCGCGCCCTTCCTGCTCGCCTGCCGCAAAGCGGGGCTGACGCCGACCGCGCATCCGCGGCTGCGTGGCATCGGCTCGACGGGCGCGCCGTTGCCGCCCGAGGGCTTCGCCTGGGTGTACGAGGCGGTCAGCCCGACGGTGCAGCTCCAGTCGCTGTCGGGCGGCACCGACGTGTGCACCGGCTTCATCGGCGGCGTCCCGCTGCTGCCGGTCTACGAGGGCGAGCTGTCCTGCCGCTGCCTGGGCGCCCGGGTGGAGGCGTACGACGCGGACGGGCAGCCGGTCGTCGGGCAGCTCGGGGAGCTTGTGATCACCCGGCCGATGCCCAGCATGCCCGTGGGGTTCTGGGGCGACCCGGACGGCCGCCGCTACCGCGAGGCGTACTTCGACGTGTACCCGGGGGTGTGGCGGCACGGCGACTGGATCACGATCAGCGAGCGGGGCAGCTGCGTGATCACCGGTCGCTCCGACGCCACCCTCAACCGCGGCGGGGTCCGGCTGGGCACCTCCGAGTTCTACTCGGTGGTCGAGGGCCTTTCCGAGGTCACCGACTCGGTGGTCGTACACCTGGAGGACCCGGCCGGCGGCCCCGGTGAGCTGCTGCTCTTCGTGGTACTGGCGGACGGCCGGGAGCTCGACGACGAGCTGCGCGCCAAGATCGCCCGAGAGTTGCGCACCGCCCTGTCACCGCGGCACGTGCCGGACGAGATCCACCAAGTCAAGGCGGTGCCGCGGACGCTCAGCGCGAAAAAGCTGGAAGTGCCGGTGAAGAAGATCCTCACGGGTACGCCTGTGCCGGAAGCGGCATCGACCGGTGCCCTCGCGAACCCCGAGTCGCTGACCGCGTTCGAGCCTTTCGTCAGGAAGCGATGACGGGTCGGCCGACATCCGAAAGTGCTCGCCGACGCGTCTCACCGTCGTGTACGAGTACCTCCGGCTGACCATCACCGACACGCTAGGCGTCTGGATCGACGGCAACCACGCCGTCAACCCACTGGCGAAGGTGACCCGCACCTTCTGGTACCGGCTTCCGGGGGACTGGGTTTCGGGCAACTCGCTGGCGGCTGGGCGGCTCGACCGGCTGGTCGACGCGATCTACGGGCCGAACTGGCGGGAAGGGAACCCGGACGGCTCGCGGTACGTGATCCTCGGCATCCAGGAGACGGTGCTCTCCGAGCACGAGGCGGACGGCAAGCCGTGGCTGAGCGACCGGGCCGCGTTCTACGTGGTGGACGCCGACGACACGCTTCGTGAGGTCATACCAGCCGAGCTGTGATCTGCTCCGCGGCTTCCCGATCGGCCAGCTTGTCACGATCGAGGTTTCCGCACAGCACCACCGACGCGCCGGCCGCGAGCGGGGCGTACAGCCAGTCGAGCGGGTCCGGGTGTGCCGCCGCGTCGACCAGTACCCGGTCACCCTCGGTGATCCCAAGCTCACCGGCGCGGCGCAGCGGGTCGTCGCCCGGCCACTCCGACGGGTACGGGGCGAACCGGTCACCGTATCCGCGCACGTCGGCGACGTAGTCGACGAATCCCTCCGGCACGGCGCGCATCGGCATGCCGAGCGGCGCGAGACCGAGCACGTACCGGTCGCCCGCGGCCAACTCGCGGGCCTCGTCGACCCGGTCGGCGGCGGTGAAGAGCACGTCGGGCTGCCGATACGCGCCCACCGTGAGGCGGGCCGCCCAGCACCCGAGCAGTACCGCGGCGGACTGCCAGTGCGGCGGCAGCAGCACCGTGGCCCGGTCGCCGGCGCCCAGACCGAGCCCGTCGACGAGAAGATTGGCCGTCTTCGCCACCCAGTTGTCGAGCGTGGCACCGGACAGCTCCACGCGTTCCCCGGTGACGTCGTCGTACCACGTGACGACAGGGCGTGTCGGGTCCTTGACGAGCATTCTCAATACCCCCTCAGGAAACACCTTGCCGTCGCGTCGTAGACAACGATGGCCGATCCGTTCGGCGTAGGCTCTACGTAAGTGTTGTTAGACACAGGCTTACAACCGAGGACTTACAACTGAGGAGTCGTCCAGTGACCGCCGGTAGCCCGCCCCGCGTGCTCGTCGACGCCACAAGCGTCCCCGCCGACAGGGGTGGCGTCGGTAGATACGTCGACGGCCTGCTCGGCTCGCTGGGCAAGATGATCGGCACGGGCATCGAGTTGGCCGTCGTGGCTCTGCGCACCGACGTCGAGCGATACGGCCGGATGCTGCCCGCCGCCGAGATCGTCTCCGCTCCCGCGGCGGTGACGCACCGGCCGGCGCGTCTGGCCTGGGAGCAGACCGGCTTGCCGCTGCTCGCCCAGCAGACCGGTGCGCAGGTGCTGCACTCGCCCTTCTACACGTGCCCCTTGCGGGCCGGGTGTCCGGTCACGGTCACGGTGCACGACGCGACCTTCTTCACGGAGCCGGAGCACTACGACAAGTCGCGCCGCACCTTCTTCCGCAGCGCCATCAAGACCGCGCTACGCCGCGCCGACCGGGTGATCGTGCCCAGCAAGGCCACCCGCGACGAGCTGATCCGGCTCCTCGACGCCGACCCGACCCGCATCGACGTGGCATACCACGGCGTTGACCACGCCGCGTTCCACCCGCCGACCGATGAGGAGAAGGCTCGCGTCCGCGCCCGTCTGGGGCTCGGCACCAGCGAATACGTCGCTTTCCTGGGTGCCAAGGAGCCGCGCAAGAACGTGCCCAACCTGATCCGCGGTTGGGCCCAGGCGGTGCGTGACCGCACCGAGCCGCCCGCACTCGTCATCGCGGGCGGGCAGGGGCACGACGACGACATCGACCGGGCGGTAGCCGAGGTTCCCGCGCACCTGCGCCTGCTGCGCCCCGGCTACTTGCGGTACGCCGACCTGCCCGGGTTCCTCGGCGGTGCCATGGTGGCCGCCTACCCGTCGTACGGCGAGGGTTTCGGCCTGCCGATCCTGGAGGCGATGGCCTGCGCCACTCCGGTGCTCACCACGCCACGGCTGTCGCTGCCCGAGGTCGGTGGCGACGCGGTGGCGTACACGAGCGAAGACCCCGCGCAGATCGCGGCTGACCTGGGCGCGCTGCTCGACGACGAGGCGCGCCGGCTCGCGCTGGCCAAGGCCGGGTTCGACCGGGCCAAGGAGTTCACCTGGGAGTCGAGCGCCGAGGTGCACGTCGCCGCCTGGCGCCGCGCCTCCGGCTGACCGTCACACGCTGACCCTCACGCGCCGCTCACGGCGGGGAGGGCATGATGGGCTGATGCTCTTCGCCGTCATCCCGGCTGGTGGCAGTGGCACTCGGCTGTGGCCGCTGTCCCGCTCCGGTCACCCCAAGTTCCTGCATCCGCTCACCGGCTCCTCGGCGTCGCTGCTGCAGGCGACGGTGACGCGGCTGGCGCCGCTCACCACTCCGGAGCGGACACTCGTGGTCACCGGAGCGTCGCACGCCGCAGCCGTGGCGCGTCAGCTGGCCCAGGTACCCGAAGACAACATCCTGGTCGAGCCGTCACCGCGCGACTCGTGCGCGGCCATCGCTCTCGCCGCGGCCGTCATCGCGCAGCGCGAGCCGCGTGCGGTGATGGGCTCGTTCGCCGCCGATCACCTGATCGCCGACCCGGACCGGTACGTCGAGGCGGTGCGGCAGGCGGTCGCCGGTGCCGAGCGCGGCCTGCTGATGACCGTGGGCATCACGCCGACGAGCCCTGAGACCGGATACGGATACCTCCAGTGCGGCGGCACCATCGATGGCGGCCCGATGCGGATGGTCGAAGAGTTCAAGGAGAAGCCGGCGTACGACGTCGCGGTGTCCTATGTCGACTCCGGGCGGTACTTCTGGAACGCCAGCATGTTCGTTTGGCGGGTCGACGTGTTCCTCGCCGAGCTGGCGCGGCAGCAGCCCGAGCTGCACGCGGGGCTGATCAGGATCGCCGCGGCGTGGGACACCCCGTCGCGGGGCGACGTGCTCGGCGAGGTCTGGCCGACGCTGCCGAAGATCTCCGTCGATTACGCGGTGATGGAGGGCGCGGCGGCCGCCGGGCTGGTCGGGACCGTACCGGGTGACTTCGGCTGGAACGACGTTGGCGACTTCCACACGCTCGGCGAGGTGCTCCCAGCTGACCCGGACGGCAACGTGGTGGTCGGTGCCGAGTCGGCGGAGAACAAGCCGGGTGTGCTGCTGCACGACTCCACCGGGCTCGTGGTGGTGCCGCAGTCCGGGCGCCTGATCGCCACGCTCGGCCTGCACGATGTGGTCGTGGTCGACACCCCGGACGCCGTGCTGGTCTGCCCGCGCGACCGCGCCCAGGACGTCAAACAGGTCGTCTCCAGACTGGCCGATGACTTCCGGTGATCGAGCTCGAAAGCACAGAGTTGGCGGTCGGGGGGAACGAGGCCAGTGACCTCCTTCCGGTACAGGCGCCCGAGGTGCTGGCCGCGCACGGCGCACGCCGGGCGTTCTGGACGGTGCTCGACGAGGGGTCGGTCGAGCAGTGCCTGGCACTGCTCGTGCAGACGCACGACGGCGGGTGGACCGCGCACCACGCGGCGTTCGACGCCGGTCCCGAGACCGGCCGCACCGAGGACGGGGAGGCGCTGGCCCGGCGCGACGGCTGGGTGTATGTGGTGGGTTCGCACTTCGGGTCGAAGGGCGGTCCGCTTCGACCCAAGCGGGCCTTCTTCGCGCGCTTCCGCGAGGCCGACGCGGGCCAGCCCGGGGCGGCCCGGCTGGAGATCGTGCGAAACCAGTTCCGCCTGCACCGGGCGATCAACGACGCGCTGGCGGCGGCCGACATCGAGCCGCTGCCGCCGGGCGAGCGGGTGCAGGACAGGTTCATCGTCGAGAGCATCAACCGTGGCACCGAGCGGCAGAAGAGCTGGGTGACCCGCCTAGCGCCGGGCGACCTGCCGGTCAATGTGGAAGGCGCGGTGTTCACCCCGGCTGGCTCGCTGCTGCTGGGCCTGCGGTTTCCGGTGACGGCGGCGGGTGAGCCGGTCATCGTGGAGATCGCGGATGTCGAGGGCATGTTCGACGCCGATGCCCGCACCTGGCCCGAGGTGGTGCGCGCGTACGCCGTCACGGGTGTCACGCCGCCCGACCAGTTGACGGGTTTCCGCGCTCTCACGACCGGCCCGGACGGCACCTACGACGCCGTGATCGGGTCGATCGACGCGCTCGGCAAGGGCTCGGTGCTGCTCGACGACCATCCGTCCGGCGGCGACGTGACCAGCCGGCACGTCCGCTTCGATTCGCCCGACGCCACTCGGGTGCCGGCCAAGCTGGTCGCCGACCTGGCACCGTTTCACAACGTGGAAGGGCTGGCGGAGGGCTTCTACGTCACCGATGAAGATCATCGGGTCGCCCTCTGGGCGGCCCGGGCGGCGGCACCTCCGCGGACGGATGTGGGCCGCGAACCCTCGTGGTGACCAACCGACCCGGGCCATGAATGAGCATGCCGGTCGGTGGCGCCCACCGTCGAGAACTTTCACCCGTAGCTGAAACATGCAGGTCATTTACTGTGGGTACAGTAACGGCTTGCTTCGCATCGTGTTCTCTCGCGACGATGTCGCCCGGACGCGTGTCGCCCCGGGCGCCGATCCGCTGTGGGAACTGGTCCTGAGCCTGCACCTGCTCCGGCGCCCCTCGCTCGACCCGGTGCTGGCCGGCTGGCGGGGCGGCGTGCGCGAAGGGCTCCGCGGCGTCGCCGAGATCCGCAGCTTCGCCGCGGTCAACCCGTCGCATGGGTACTTCCCGGACTTCCTGACGCCGCACGACGGCATACAAGGGCTCGACGCCGGCCTGGACGCGGTCCGCTCCACACCGAAGCGGCGGCTTCGCCGCGAGCTCAGCCTGATCACCAGCCCGCCGCCCGGCCTGCCGCGGGGCGAGGTCCCGGCGCTCGTGCAGCTCACCGGCGTGATGAAGCGATACCAGGAGGTCGCCATCACGCCATATCTGCCCCAGATCCGGGCCGCCGTCGAAGCCGACCGGGCGCGCCGGGCTCGCACGATGCTCGACTCCGGCGCCGAAGGGCTGCTCACGACCCTCCACCCGGGCATCCTGTGGAGTGACGGCGTGCTAGAGGTGTCGAACTACCCGACCGACCGCGAGTTGTACCTCGACGGGCGCGGGCTGCTCCTGGTGCCGTCGTTCTTCTGCTGCGGTGCCGCGATCACCCTCGTCGACCCGACCCTCCCGCCGGTACTGGTCTACCCCGTCGACCGGTTGGGTGGACTGGCCGGCCGCGCCTCGGGTGAGGCCGCGCTGGCTGCCCTGGTCGGCCGCACCCGGGCACAGGTGCTCGATGCGGTCGTCGACGGTGCCCTGACGACCGAGGTGGCCCGCCGGCTCGGCATCTCACCCGCGGCGGCCAGCCAGCACACAACGGTGCTGCGCAACGCCGGCCTGATACTCAGCCGGCGCGACCGCAACACCGTCCGCCATACGCTGACCCCGCTGGGCCGCGCCCTGCTCACGCCGCCCTAGGGCCTGACCGCGACGATCCGTACGGGTGCATCCTCTGCCGCCAGGGCAGAGCGGAGCCGCTGGATGTCCTCGCCGAAACGGATCAGAGCCTCGGGTGCGTCGCCGGGTGGTGTGGCGTGGACGCCTTCACCGGGCACGTGGGTGAACACGGTGCCGGGGGCGATCACCGCCGTTACCGTCGCGATGGCGCGCGCGACCGCCTCCGGGTCACCGTCGGAGTCGCCCGGTGCCAGGGTCGCGGCCTCGCGGAGCCCCGCCGCCCGCGCCTCGGCGGTGCCGAGGGAAAACAGGTCGGCGGCGGCCTCCCGTACCAGCGCGACCGCACCGGGGCCGTCACCGCCGGGCAGGTCCAGATAGCCGCGGACCACCGCGACCGGTACCTGGCCGACCTTGCCCTTGACCAGTTCGCCCGCGGCCGCCAACTCGTCCACCACCGCCATCTGGGTGATGTGCAGCTCGTTGCCGTACGGGTCGGTCTCGCCGCGGTGGTCGCGGATCGGGTCGATGCCGGCGGCGCCAAGCGCCACGTCGGTGAGCCCGTTGCGCCACGGCCGCCCCATCGTGTCGGACACGATGACCGCGACGTCGATCCCGTACCGCTCGCGCAGCGCCGCCCGCAGCGATCGCGCGGAGGCGTCTGGGTCCTTGGGGAGCAGGACGACCTGTGAACGGTCCACGTTGGAGGCGTCGATGCCGGCGGACGCCATCACGAAGCCGTGGTGGGTCTGCACGATGCGCGTCTGGCCGCGCTGTGCCACGATGCGCGCGGTCTGGGCGGCGAGGATCTCGTCTCGCGCCGCTTGCCGTGACGGCCCGTCGACCGGGATGTCGACGAGCTGACCCTCCGCTTTGGACACTATCTTGCTCGTGACGACGAGCACGTCGCCGTCGCGCAGCCACGGCGCCGCTTCGCTTATCAGCGCGGCCAGGTCGGCGCCGGGGGTGACGTCGCCGATGCCCGTCACCGGCAGGATCTCCAGTCTCATGCCAGCTCCACCGCCGCCCGCACCATCTCGGCGGTCGCCTCTTCGTCGGTCATCCACAGTGGAACGGCACGGACCCGAACGCCGGGCACCTCCGCCGCGGAGTCGGTCGAGTCGACCAGCCACCCGTCGAGCAGGCCGCCCGCTGACCGTGCGCCGTACAGGCCGCCGACGTCGGCCGCGCTGCACTCCACGCCCACCACCGCGAGGCACTTGTCGGCCATGCCGCGCACCGGGGCGCCGCCGATGATCGGCGAAACCCCGATGACGGGCGCGGTGCCCGTGGTGACCGCCTCGCGCAGGGCGCCCACCGCGAGGATCGGCGCGATGCTGACCACCGGGTTGCTCGGTGCGACCAGCACGACGTCGGCCGTGGCGAGCGCGTCGAGCACCCCGGCCGCGGGTTTGGCGGACTCCGCACCGACGAAGACGAACCTTTCGGTGGGGATGCCGCCGCGATGGCGTACCCACCACTCCTGGAAGTGGACGGCGCGCTGCGTGCCGTCCAGGGTGACCACCGCGTGCGTCTCCAAGCGGTCGTCGGTCGCCGGCAGCATGCGGACGCCCGGCTGCCACCGCGCGCAAAGCGCCTCCGTCACCGCGGACAGCGGGTAGCCGGCGTTGAGCATGGTGGTGCGCACGAGGTGCGTGGCGATGTCCTTGTCGCCGAGTCCGAACCAGGTCGGCTCGGCCTGATAGGCGGCCAGCTCCTCCTTGACCGTCCAGGTCTCGCCGACCCGGCCCCAGCCACGCTCCGGGTCGGCGCCACCGCCCAGCGTGTACATGACGCTGTCGAGGTCTGGGCAGATCCGGAGCCCATGCATGATGACGTCGTCGCCGACGTTGACGATGGCGGTGACCTCGGCGCCGCGCTGCCGGGCGTACGCGCGCACGCCGGTAAGGAAGCGGGCGCCGCCTATGCCGCCGGCCAGTACCACGATCCGCATGTCGACATCCTCGCCTAACCCCCTGGTGTCACGCGCCGCTACCCCCGGGCGGCTAGGCTCACGGGCGCATACCGATATGTCCGCCACCCGCCCCCTGGGGGAGTCTTGACCACCGAACCAGCGGCCGCGCCGACCGACGGCACGCCGGCCAGCAAGTTGACAAAGCCCTTGCGCGAGCTTGCCGCCCTGGTACTGCTCGGTGCCACGGCGGTGTTCCTTTTCGTCGCCCTGCTCGATCTGATGATCCCGGTCGACTTCGACAACAACGACTTCACGATGCGGTCGGCCAACAGCTTCAGCGGTTTCATCAACCTGACGACGATCGGCCTGCCGCTGCTCGCGGTGCTGCTCGCCAACCACATCCACCCGCCGGTCGCGCGGGCCAAGCTGATCACGCTGGTGGCGCTGATCGAGTACGCCGTTGCGGCGTTCTTCGGTGTGATCTTCGGTCTGCTGGTCGGTGTGGTGGTCATCATCACCGAGATCACCGCGCGGGCCGGCTTCGAGGCGTTCCTGACCCGGGTGGCCTGGGTGGCGGTGCTCGGTGTCGCCGCGTACGCGCTGGTGCGGGTCGGTCGCGGCCTGTACTTCATCCCGAAGCCCAAGCCGCAGCCCGGCCAGTACGGCTACCCCCAGCAGCCGGGCTACCCCCAGCAACCGGGCCAGTACGGGCAGCCGGGCTACCCGCAGTACGCCCAGCCCACCGCGCACTACCCGCAGCAGCAGTACGCGCAACAGCCGTACCCGCAGCAGCCGTACCCGCAGCAGCCGGCCCCTCAGGCGTACCCGACGTCGGCGCCCCCGGCACCTCCGGCCATGCCGACCTCGCCTCCGCCCACGCCCGCCCCGCCTGGCCAGCCGGAAGAGGGCCACACCCAGCTCATCAACCCGGCCAGCCAGCAGCCGTCCGCCGGCTACGCCCCGCCGCCCTCGGCCCACGGCCACGGCGATGACGAGCCCCCGACCCAGATCTACCAGCAGCGCTAGCCCGCTGTGACCCGTGCCTCAGGCCGTCTCGGCGGTCTGAGGCACGGCGAGGGCTAGGCTCACACGGGTGGTGGATCACAGCTTGCGGAGGGCTCTGCGCCGGGCCGGCGACGGCAAGGCGCTCGATGTCGACGAGGCCGCCACCCTGCTGGCGGCCCGAGACGAGGCCCTCGACGAACTGCTCGCCATCACGGGCGGGATTCGCGACGCGGGGCTGCGCGATGCCGGCCGCCCGGGCGTCATCACGTTCTCCAAGAACGTCTTCATCCCGCTCACCCGGCTCTGCCGGGACCGCTGCCACTACTGCACGTTCGCGACGGTCCCGCACCGGCTGCCGGCGGCGTTCCTGGAGAGAGACGAGGTCCTCGACATCGCCCGCGCCGGGGCCGCACACGGCTGCAAGGAGGCGCTCTTCACGCTGGGCGACCGGCCCGAGGAGCGGTGGCCCGCCGCCCGCCAGTGGCTCGACGAGCGCGGTTATGAGTCCACACTGGACTATGTGCGGGCGTGCGCCATCGCGGTGCTCGAAGAGACCGGCCTCCTCCCGCACCTCAACCCCGGCGTCCTTTCCTGGGCAGACCTCCAGCGGCTGAAGCCGGTCTCCGCCAGCATGGGCATGATGCTGGAGACCACCGCGACCCGCCTGTGGAGCGAGCCGGGCGGACCGCACTACGGCTCGCCCGACAAGGAACCGGCCGTGCGGCTCCGGGTGCTCGAAGACGCCGGTCGGGTCGGCGTGCCGTTTACCACCGGAATCCTGATCGGCATCGGCGAGACGCTCCCTGAGCGTGCCGACTCGCTCTTCGCGATCCGCCGCGTCACCCGCGAGTACGGGCACATCCAGGAAGTCATCGTCCAGAATTTCCGCGCCAAGCCCGACACGGCCATGCGCGGCATGCCCGACGCGGAGCTCACCGACCTCGCCGCGACGGTCGCCGTCGCGCGTATTCTGCTCGGCCCGCGCGCCCGCATCCAGGCGCCGCCGAACCTCATCGCCGGCGAATATGACCTCCTGCTGCGCGCGGGCATCGACGATTGGGGCGGCGTCTCGCCGGTCACGCCCGACCACGTCAGCCCGGAGCGGCCATGGCCGCAGATCGACGAGCTGAGTGAGCGGTCGGCCGCCGCGGGATTCGCACTGCGCGAGCGCCTGGCCATCTATCCCGAGTACGCCCAGCGCGGCGACCCGTGGCTCGACCCGCGGATCATGCCGCACGTCTCGGCGCTGGTCCTGCCCGACGGCTTGGCCCAGCCGGACGCCCCGCTCGTCGGCCGTCCCTGGCAGGAGCCAGACGATTCGGTGCCCACCGGCCGCACCGACCTGCATGAGACGATCGACACCACCGGCCGCACGGGTGATCGCCGGGGCGATTTCGACAACGTGTACGGCGACTGGGCTTCGGTGGCCGACCACGTGGTGACGCCTGACACGCCGCATACGGATTCGGATGTGCTCGCCGGGCTCAAGCTGGCGGCCACCGACCCCGCGGCGCTGCTGCTGCCCGCGCACGAGGACGCGGCCGTCGCGCTGTTCAACGCCGATGGCGCCGCCCTCGACGAGCTGTGCCGGATCGCCGACGAGCTGCGCCGGGCGGCGGTGGGTGACGACGTCACGTACGTGGTGAACCGAAACATCAACTTCTCCAACGTCTGCTACGTCGGGTGCCGGTTCTGCGCGTTCGCGCAGCGCGAGCGCGATGCCGACGCGTACCGCCTCTCCGTCGAGCAGGTGGCCGACCGGGCCGAGGAGGCATGGCGTGCGGGCGCCACCGAGGTGTGCATGCAGGGCGGCATCGACCCGAAGCTGCCGGTCACCGCGTATGCCGACCTGGTGCGCGGGGTCAAGGAGCGGGTGCCGGCGATGCACGTGCACGCGTTCTCGCCGATGGAGATCGTGACCGCCGCGTCGAAGGCCGGTATGTCCATCAGGGACTGGCTGACCATGCTGAGCGAGGCAGGGCTCGACACGATTCCGGGAACCGCCGCGGAGATCCTCGACGACGACGTGCGCTGGGTGCTGACCAAGGGCAAGCTGCCGGCGGCCACCTGGGTCGAGGTGGTCACCACGGCGCACGAGCTGGGCATCCGGTCCAGCTCCACGATGATGTACGGCCACGTCGACCACCCGCGGCAGTGGCTGGGCCACTTCCGGGTACTGGCCGGCGTGCAGGACCGCACCGGCGGCTTCACCGAGTTCGTGGCGCTGCCGTTCGTGCACACCAACGCGCCGATCTATCTCGCGGGCATCGCCCGCCCAGGCCCGACGTGGCGGGAAAACCGTGCCGTCCACGCGATGGCACGGGTCCTCTTGCACGGCCGGATCGGCAACATCCAGTGCTCCTGGGTGAAGCTCGGCGACGAGGGCACCGTGGCGAT
Source organism: Micromonospora sp. CPCC 205371 (assembly GCF_026130045.1). GTDB lineage: Bacteria > Actinomycetota > Actinomycetes > Mycobacteriales > Micromonosporaceae > Phytohabitans. The sequence continues at coordinate 27,633 of NZ_JAIBNX010000020.1, read as the reverse complement.
GCTCAAGGGCGGCTGCAACGATCTGGGCGGCACGCTGATGGAGGAGACGATCTCCAGGATGGCCGGCTCCGACAACGGTTCTGCCCGCACGGTCGAGCAGTTGCGCGCGATCGCGGCGGCTGCGGGCCGGCCCGCGCGGGAGCGCACCACCGCGTATCTCTCCCGGAGTGGGCGTTACCCCGGCGGGGGGTGAATCGGTAGGCGTACCGCGAGTCTTCCGCGGCGCGCCGGAAAGCGGCCCCTATTTATCAGGTTCCGCTTGACGACGCACGCATTACACGCGTGTAATTTCACTGGGGTTGTTCGAATAGCACAGCGGTTGCCTGAATAAGCTAGGTTAAACCAGCACTGTTCGGACAAATAGACACGCCTTCCGCGTGGGGGGTTGCGCCGGCAACGCAGCCGGTGCGCAAGAAGGAGGCATGCTGATGGACGGCCCACTGGAGGCGGCCGACCTGATCGGGGACGCGCCGGAGTGGCAGGAGCGCGCGCTGTGCTCGCAGACCGACCCGGAGGCGTTCTTCCCGGAGAAGGGCGGATCGACCCGCGAAGCCAAGCGCATCTGCTCACGGTGTGAGGTCAAGGCCGAGTGCCTGGAGTACGCGCTGGCGCACGACGAGCGGTTTGGCATCTGGGGCGGGCTCTCCGAACGGGAGCGCCGCAAGCTCAAGCGACGAGTGGCCTGAAGCCCGCGCGGGGGGCGCGTGGGAGGTTCAGGCCAGCTCGTCTGGATCTACACCTAACAGGTTCGCGACCTGTTCGATGATGACGTCATGGACCAGATCGGCCAGGTCGTCACGGTCCATGGCCCGGAATTCCAGCGGACGGCGATAGAGCACGATCCGGGGCGGCACCTCCTGCCGCCCGGGACGCGCCGGCAGCAGCCGGGCCAGCGGCACCTCGCCGTCTTCGAGCACGTCAGAGTCGTAGACGTTCAGATCTGGCGGCACGTCTTCGACCGCGAACTCGACACCGGCCAGCTCTTTGGCGAACCTCCGCTCCAGGCTCTCGACCGTGTCGAGCACAAGATCGTCGAAGATTTCCGCTTTGGTGCGGGCCAGCGGCACGGTCGCGGGCACCAGGCGACCACGCAGGCCGCGCCCGTGCCGGTCACGATGGGTGCGGCGACCGGCGCCCGGGCGCCGAGGTTCGGGGCTGCTCACGTCAAGAATGTAGTCGCACCCCGCACCGACCAACTCACGCGGCCGGCGTGTCGCAGCGCCATCCTGAGCGCTGAAGCGGGTAGGAGAGATAACGTGCCGCCGTGAGGTCACCACGGCGCTGCTCCCGAAACGGCTGCCCCCGCCAAGCCGTCGCCACGTTGACCTATGTCTACAACGACAGCACGGCTGTTGTGGGGCCTTTGGCGGCATTTGCCGAGCCGCACACCTACGACCTGTGTGAGCAGCATGCCCGTAGCCTGACCGCCCCCCGCGGTTGGGAGCTGGTGCGGCACGACGGCGAGTTCGCGCCACCGCCTCCGACCACCGACGACCTGGTGGCGCTGGCGGAGGCCGTGCGCGAGGCCGCCCGCCCCGTGCAGCGCCACGATGAGGATCTCCCCGATCCCCACTCGCACCCTCACCAGCAGGGCCGCCGCGGCCACCTGAGGGTCATCCCCCCAGCCCACTGACGTCTCCCGCGGGGTCGGTTAGAGGCGGGCGGCGTCGGCCCAGGTCACGAGCTTGCGGACCGCGTTGACGCCGACCCAGCGCAGCGGCTCCGGCGCCCAGCGCGGCGACCGGTGCCCCACCCAAGGCAGCGTCGTGAGGTTGCTGTCCACGTCGAGGATCAGGTCGGCGAGGGTACGCCCGGCGAGATTGGCGGTGCCCACACCGTCGCCGACGTACCCGCCGGCCCAGCCGAGCCCGGTGGTGCGGTCGAGCCCCACCGAGGCCGACCAGTCCGCGGGGATGCCCACGGCACCGCCCCAGGCGTGGGTGATGGGCACGGAGCCGAGCGCCGGAAACAGGTCCGCCAGAGTCCGGCGCAGCGCCTCGAACACGCGGGGCTCGCGGTCGTACGCCGGCCGCGTCCGCGACCCGAAGTGGTACGGCGCCCCGCGCCCACCAAAGACCAGCCGGTTGTCGGCCGTGCGCTGGCCGTAGATGATCAGTCGCCGGAAGTCGGAGAACGTCTCACGCTCGGCCAGTCCCGCGTCTGCCCAGAACGAGTCCGGCAGCGGCGGTGTCGCCACGATCAGCGAGTAGATCGGCGCGATCGCCCGCCGCAGCCCGGGCAGCTCCGGCGTGTACGCCTCGGTCGCGCGAACGACGACGGGTGCCCGTACCGTGCCGGCGGGCGTGTCGACGGCCCCCTTGCGGAGCCGCAACGCCGGCGTGCCCTCGTAGATCGTGACGCCGCGGTCTTCGACCGCCCGTGCGAGACCCCGCACCAGCCGAGCCGGGTGGATGGCCGCGCAGTTGGGCGTGTACGTGCCGCCAAGCACCCGCGTGGCCCCGCAGCGCTTCGCGGCTTCGTCGGCGCTGAGGAGCACGAGATCGTCGGCTTCCTGCGCGGCGGCCTCGGCCCGGCGGAGCTGTGCCGGCGTCCGGGCCAGCGTCACCGTGCCGCCCTTTGCCCAGTCACAGTCGATGCCCTCGGCGGCTGCCACCCGCCCGACCTCGTCCACGGTGGCTTCCATCGCGCGCCTCATCGCCACGACGCCCGCCTTGCCGTGCCGGCGGGCGAGCAGTGGCGCGGGTGTCGGGAAGAGCGCGGAGCACCAGCCACCGTTGCGTCCGGACGCGCCGAACCCGGCGATCTCCTTCTCCAGCACGGCGATCCGCAGCGACGGTTCGGCACGCGCCAGGTAGTACGCCGTCCACAGTCCCGTGTATCCGGCGCCGACGATCGCGACCAGAGTCCGGTGACCCCGGGCCCGGCGACCGGAAGGTCGGCGACGATCGGCCCCGGCAGCGGTGGCCGTGGCTCCAGAGAGCCCACTGCGGACATCCAGAGGTTCACAGCCGTTGCCACGCCTCCGTCAGTACGGCCCGCAGGATCTGCTCCATCTCGTCGAACTGCGGCTGCTCGGCGATGAGTGGCGGCGCCAGTTGAACGACGGGGTCGCCGCGGTCGTCGGCCCGGCAGTACAGGCCGGCCTGGAAGAGCGCGGTGGAGAGGAAGCCGCGCAGCAGCCGCTCCGACTCGGCGTCGTCGAACGTCTCCCGGGTCGCCTTGTCCTTGACCAGCTCGATCCCGTAGAAGTACCCGTCGCCCCGGATGTCTCCGACGATTGGGAGATCCGACAGCCGTTCCAGTGTGGACCGGAACGCGTCCTCGTTGGAGCGGACGTGCCCGATGAGGTCCTCACGGGCGAAGATGTCGAGGTTCGCCAGCGCGACCGCGCACGAGACCGGGTGGCCGCCAAACGTCACCCCGTGCGCGAACATGCCTTGCTCGGCCAGGAACGGCTCGATCAGCCGATCGGAGGCGATCATCGCGCCGAGCGGGGAGTACCCGGAGGTGAGCGCCTTGGCGGTAGTGATGATGTCCGGCTGGTACCCGTACCGTTCGGCGCCGAAGTACGCACCGAGCCGCCCCCACGAGCAGATCACCTCGTCGGAGACGAGCAGGACGTCGTACTCGTCGCAGATCTCGCGTACCCGCTGGAAGTACCCGGGCGGCGGCGGGAAGCAGCCCCCAGAGTTCTGGACCGGTTCCAGAAAGACCGCCGCGACGGTGTCCGGGCCCTCGCGCTCGATGGCGCGGGCGATCTCGTCGGCCGCCCAGCGGCCAAATGCCTCCAGGTCGTCGCCGTGCTCCGGGGCGCGGTAGAAGTTCGTGTTCGGCACCTTGATCCCGCCCGGCACCAGCGGCTCGAAGTCGCTCTTGATGCTCGGCAGACCGGTGATCGACAGCGCGCCCATCGACGTACCGTGGTACGCGATGAACCGGCTGACCACCTTGTGCTTGGTGGGCTTGCCGACCCGCTTGTAGTAGGCGCGGGCCAGCTTCCAGGCCGCCTCGACGGCTTCGGAACCGCCGGTGGTGAAGAAGATCCGGTTGAGGTCGCCCGGTGTCAGCGCGGCGATCCGCTCGGCCAGCTCGATCGCGGCCGGGTGGGCGTACGACCAGAGGGGGAAGAACGCCAGCTCAGCAGCCTGTTTGGCGGCCGCCTCGGCGAGCTCGGTGCGCCCGTGGCCGGCGTTGACCACGAAGAGCCCGGCGAGCCCGTCGAGGTACCGGCGACCCTGCGCGTCCCAGACGTAGGCGCCCTCGCCGCGGACGATCGTGGGCACCTCGCCATCGCGATAGCTCGCCATCCGGGTGAAGTGCATCCAGAGGTGATCAGTGGCGTTCCCCATGCCAACGATTACCGCATATACCTAGGAGACACGCAAGCGATCTCGTCGCCCAAACCGAGACATGCAACGAAATCCGCAGTCACGCGGTTCCCCACGAATATGTCTGTTTGCGTAGCTTGAGGTACACGAACGCCTCCGTCGCGACCACGCCCTCCACCTCGCGGAGCCGGCTGATGATCTCCAGCAGATGGTCGTCGTTGCGGCAGACCACCTCGGTGAGCAGGTCGAACGAGCCGGCGGTGATCACCACGTAATCGACCTCGTCGATCTCCGCGATCCGGTCGGCGATCGTCTCCAGGTCGCCCGTGGTGCGCAGGCCGATCATGGCTTGCCGGGGAAAACCGAGCTGGAGTGGGTCGGTGACCGCCACGATCTGCATGACGCCGGCGTCGAGCAGCCGCTGTACCCGCTGCCGGACCGCCGCCTCGGACAGCCCGACCGCCTTGCCGATCGTGGCGTACGGGCGCCGCCCGTCTTCCTGGAGCTGCTCGATGATCTGCTTAGCGATGTCGTCGAGCAGCGCGTGGCTGGCTCCCTCGCGAACCATGCCGCACCTTTCCGTGGGTCCGATGTTTCTAACGTATTTCGTTGCAAAATCATAGATCTGCGACGGAATCCCTTGTGAGAGTCCGATCACCATGTCAGGATCGGTCGTCTCGCCGCAACAACTCTGGGAGCCGTCGATGCGCTACCCCCACCATCGCTCTCCGTCGCCGGAAGTCGCCTCCCTGCTGGCCGCGCTGCCCCCGGTCAGGCGGCGCACCCTGATGAAAGGTGCCCTGGTCGTCGCCGCCGGGAGCAGCCTCGCCGCCTGCGGCACCGAGGGCACCAAGCAGACCGAGGCTAGCTGCGTCAGCGACGATCTCTCCAGCACGGAGAAGAAGCTCGCGTTCTCCAACTGGCCGCAGTACATGGACGTCGACGAGAACGACGAATCCAAGCGGCCCACCCTCGAAGCATTTCAGAGCAGCACGGGCATCCAGGTCACGTATACAGAGGACGTCAACGACAACGACGAGTTCTTTGGCAAGGTGCGGAACCAGCTCGCCAACTGCCAGTCGACCGGCCGCGACATCTTCGTGCTGACCGACTGGATGGCCGGGCGCGTGATCCGGCTCGGTTGGATCCAGAAGCTCGACAAGTCCGCCATCCCGAACGTACAGGCCAACCTGCTCCCGTCGCTGCGCGGCCGCTCGATCGACTCCAGCGACGAACACGCGGTGCCGTGGCAGTCCGGCCTGAGCGGCATCGCGTACAACGGCACCGTGACCGGCGAGGTGCGCACGGTCGACGAGCTGCTCACCCGAGCCGACCTCAAAGGCAAGGTGACCTGCCTGACCGAGATGCGCGACACGATGGGCCTGCTCCTGCTGTCGAACGGGCACGATCCCAACAACTTCACCGAGGCGCAGTTCGACGACGCCCTGGAGAAGCTGAAGCGCGCGGTGGCGTCCGGGCAGATCCGCCGGTTCACCGGCAACGACTACGCACCCGACCTGGCCAAGGGCGACATCGCTGCGTGTATCGCCTGGTCCGGCGACGTGCTCCAGCTGACCGCCGAAAATGAGAAGATCCAGTTTGTCGCGCCGGAGTCCGGCGTCATGCTCTGGTCCGACAACATGCTGGTGCCCAACAAGGCCACGCACAAGGCAAACGCCGAAAAGCTCATGAACTACTACTACGACCCGGCGGTGGCGGCCGAGCTGGCCGCATACGTCAACTACATCTGTCCGGTCCAGGGTGCCCAGGAAGCGATCACCAAGATCGACCCGGAGCTGGCGACAAACCCGCTCATCTTCCCGGACGCCGCCACGCTCGGCCGAACCAAGGCCTTCATGGCCCTCGACGAGGCCCAGGAACGCACGTACTCGCAGAAGTTTCAGCAAGCCATCGGGGCGTAGGGCATGGGCGATCTTCGGCTGGTCAACCTGACGAAGCAGTTCGGGATCTTCACGGCGGTCGACGACCTCAGCCTCACCGTGCCGCAGGGCTCCTTCTTCGCCCTGCTCGGCGCGTCCGGCTGCGGCAAGACCACGACCCTGCGCATGGTGGCCGGCCTGGAAGAGCCGACCACCGGCCAGGTGCTTCTCGACGGCCAAGACATCAGCCGCCTGCGGCCCTACAAGCGGCCAGTCAACACGGTCTTCCAGAGCTATGCGCTCTTCCCGCACCTCGACATCTTCGAAAACGTCGCCTTCGGCCTGCGGCGCCGCGGCGTCCGCGACGTGGCGGGGCGGGTCGCGCGGATGCTCTCCCTGGTGCAGCTCGACGGGTACGGCAAGCGCCGCCCCGCTCAGCTCTCCGGCGGCCAGCAGCAGCGGGTCGCGCTGGCCCGCGCGCTCATCAACGAGCCGCAGGTGCTGCTGCTCGACGAACCGCTCGGCGCGCTCGACCTCAAGCTGCGCCGGCAGATGCAGATCGAGCTCAAGCGCATCCAGACCGAGGTGGGGCTCACGTTCGTGCACGTCACCCACGACCAGGAAGAGGCCATGACGATGGCCGACACGGTCGCGGTGATGAACGCCGGCAAGATCGAGCAGCTCGGCGCGCCGGCCGAGCTGTACGAGTACCCAGCCAGCCCCTTCGTCGCCAACTTCCTCGGCCAGTCCAACCTGCTCGCGGGAGACGTCAGCCGCCAGCCCCGGGGCCGGGGGGCGGGGGGAGGGGAAGGCCGCCCC
>NZ_JAIBNX010000020.1:0-20635 GCF_026130045.1 Micromonospora sp. CPCC 205371 | reverse complement strand
GCCGGCAAGGCCGGCGACGACGTGGAAGTGACGGCATACGGCAGCCGCTTCTCGCTGCCCGCCGGCCGCTGCCGGGCCGACGCGGGTTCCGTCTATTTAGGAGTACGCCCAGAGAAGCTCCGCCTGGCGGCGATGGTGGACGAGGTTCCAGCTGGCCACCAGTACGTCACCGGTGTCGTCACCGACTCGTCCTATGTGGGCGTCAGCACCCAGTACCTCGTGCGAACCGCCTGGGGCACCGAGCTGTCCGTGTTCGCGCCCAACAGCGGGGTGACCGAGCAGATCCCGCTCGGCGCCGACGTGGCCGCGTACTGGCACCCCCGGCACGCCTTCCTCCTGCGCCGCGAGCCGGGCGCGGGCGACGCGACACAGCCGCTGCTGGAACCCGTCCCATGAGTGTGCTGGCGCACCTGCCGGCCGCGGACACACCGGCACCGCCGCCGCGCCGCCGCGGTCGCAGCTGGCTGCCGTACCTGCTGCTGTTGCCGGGCGGGCTGTGGCTGGCGCTCTTCTTCGCCGTGCCCATCTTCCAGCTCGGCGTCACGAGCCTCTACGACCCGAGCGGCTCCCTCGAACAGGGTTACGCGATGACGTGGGCGTTCGGCAACTACGCCGACGCGCTCGGCCAGTACTGGCCGCACTTCGTGCGCTCGCTGGTGTACGCCGGCATCGCCACCGTGCTGTGCCTGCTTCTCGGCTACCCGTTGGCGTACGCGATCGCGCAGAAGTCCGGCCGCTGGAAGAACCTCATGCTGGTGTGCGTCATCGCGCCGTTCTTCACCAGCTTCCTGGTGCGCACACTGGCGTGGAAGACGATCCTGTCGGACAACGGTGCGGTGGTTGGCTTCCTGCGTGACGTGCACCTGCTCGAGGCGAACGGTCGGTTGCTGGCCACCCCGATCGCGGTGGTGCTCGGCCTCACATACAACTTCCTGCCGTTCATGGTGCTGCCGCTGTACGCGAATCTGGACCGGCTCGACGGCCGGCTGCTAGAGGCGGCGAACGACCTGTACGCGAGCCCTGCCCGAGCCTTCGCCAAGGTGACGCTGCCGCTGTCGATGCCCGGCCTGGTCGCCGGCACGCTGCTGACGTTCATCCCGGCGGCCGGCGACTACATCAACGCCGAGCTGCTCGGCACGCCCAACGAGTACATGATCGGCAACGTCATCGACTCGGCGTTCCTCGTGCGCCTCGACTATCCACAGGCGGCCGCGCTGTCGTTCATCTTGATGGCCGCGATCCTGGCGATCGTGTTCGTGTACATCAAACGCGCCGGCACGGACGAGGTGGTCTGATGCACCGTCTGGGACGCTGGGTCGCCGACCACTGGATTCTCGCCACAGGGCTCTTCGTGCTCGGATACCTCTTCCTGCCGATCGCGGTCGTGGTCGGCCTGTCGTTCAACCAGCCGTCGAGCCGCCTCTCGTACGACTTCAACGAGTTCACCCTGGACAACTGGACCAACCCGTGCGGTCCCGGCGACATGTGCGACGCGGTGGTGCGCAGCGTCCAGATCGGTTTTGTGGCCACCGTCGTCGCGACGGTGCTGGGCACGCTGATGGCGTTCGCGATGGTGCGGCACCGCTTCCGCGGCCGGGGCGCCACCAACCTGCTCATCTTCCTGCCGATGGCCACGCCCGAGGTCGTGATGGGCTCGTCGCTGCTCGCCCTTTTCGTGGCCGGGGGCGCGCCGCTGGGGTTCTGGACCGTCGTGATCGCCCACGTCATGTTCTGCGTCTCGTTCGTCGTGGTGACGGTGAAGGCTCGGCTGTCCGGTTTGGACACCCGGCTGGAAGAGGCGGCGATGGACCTGTACGCCAGCGAGTGGCAGACGTTCCGCCGCATCACGCTGCCGCTGGTGTTTCCGGGCATCGTGGCGGGCGCGCTGCTGGCGTTCTCGCTCTCGTTCGACGACTTCATCATCACGAACTTCAACTCGGGCACCACGGTCACGTTCCCGATGTACGTGTGGGGCGCCTCCCAGCGGGGCATCCCGCCGCAGGTCAACGTGATCGGCACCGCCATGTTCCTGGTATCGCTGCTGCTGGTGCTCGGCACGATGGTCCGCCGGCGCCGGGCGGTGTACGTCTGATGCGCCTCCTCGTGCTCGGCGCCGGCGGTGTCGGCTCCGCCGTGGTCTCGATCGCAGCGAGGCGGTCGTTCTACGAGTCGGTCGTCGTGGCCGACTACGACCCGGCCCGCGCCGGTCGCGTCGCTTCCACAGTGGACGACCGGTTCGTCCCCGCTCAGGTCGACGCATCATCGGCGGGCGCGGTGGCGGCTCTGTGCCGGGAGCACCGCATCACGCACGTGCTCAACGCGGTCGACCCGCGGTTCGTCATGCCTATCTTCGAAGGCGCGTTCCAGGCCGGCGCGCACTACCTCGACATGGCGATGTCGCTGTCCCGCCCGCACCCCGACCGCCCGTACGAGGAGTGCGGCGTCAAGCTTGGCGACGCCCAGTTCGCCCAGTCATCATCGTGGGAGGCCGCCGGACGGCTCGCGCTCGTGGGCATCGGCGTCGAGCCGGGCCTGTCCGACGTCTTCGCCCGGTACGCCGCCGACGAGCTCTTCGCCACCGTCGACGAGATCGGGGTGCGCGACGGCGCCAACCTCGTCGTCGACGGTTACGACTTCGCGCCGTCGTTCTCGATCTGGACCACCATCGAGGAGTGCCTGAACCCGCCGGTGGTTTGGGACTCCGTGCGCGGCTGGCACACCACCGAGCCGTTCTCCGAACCCGAGGTGTTCGACTTTCCCGAGGGCATCGGGCCGGTCGAGTGCGTCAACGTCGAGCACGAAGAGGTGCTGCTCATCCCGCGCTGGGTCAAGGCCGGGCGGGTCACGTTCAAGTACGGCCTCGGCGCGGAGTTCATCGACGTCCTGCGTACCCTGCACAAGCTCGGCCTCGACGGCACCGAGCCGGTGCGTGTGGGCGGCGTGTCGGTCGCGCCGCGCGACGTGGTGGCCGCCTGCCTGCCCGACCCGGCGACGCTCGGCGACCGCATGCGCGGCAAGACCTGCGCCGGCACGTGGGTGCGCGGCACCTCACCCGCCGGCACCCCGCGCGAGGTGTACCTCTACCACGTCGTCGACAACGAGTGGTCGATGGCGGAGTACGGCCACCAGGCGGTCGTCTGGCAGACCGCCATCAACCCGGTCGTCGCCCTCGAGTTGCTCGCGTCGGGCACGTGGTCCGGTGCCGGTGTGCTCGGCCCGGAGGCGTTCGCGCCCCGCCCGTTTCTGGATCTCCTTACCGAGTACGGCTCCCCATGGGGTATGCAGGAGCGGTGAGCCGATACGGAGCCATGTACGGGCCGGACCTGACCTTCCTCGGCGTCGACCGCTGCGACCTGGCAGACACGGCGTCGTACGCGGACGCCGATGTCGTCATCGTGGGCGCACCCTTCGACGGTGGTACCTCGCACCGCCCCGGCACCCGCTTCGGCCCATCGGCCATCCGGCAGGCGTGCTACCTGCCCCACGATGGCTCCCGACCTTCTCTCGCCCTGCGCGTCGACGCGCTGCGCGACCTGCGGGTGTACGACGCCGGTGACGTGGAGATGTTCGGCGGCGACATCGAGCGCTCGCTCGGTGCGCTGGAGGAGGCGGTCGCGGCGGTTGCCACCAGCGGCGCGATTCCCGTCATCCTCGGTGGCGACCACTCCATCGCGCTGCCGGACGCCACCGGGGTGGCTCGTCACCTCGGGTTCGGCCGGGTGTCGATGGTGCACTTCGACGCGCACGCCGACACCGGTCACACGACGTTCGGCTCGCTGTACGGCCACGGCCAGCCGATGCGGCGGCTCATCGAGTCCGGCGCCGTACGCGGCGACCGGTTCCTCCAGATCGGCCTGCGCGGGTACTGGCCCGAGCCCGAGACGCTGTCCTGGATGGCCGAACAACGCATGCGCTCGTACGAGATGACCGAAATCGTGGCGCGCGGCCTCGACGAGTGCCTGACCGAGGCGTACGCCATCGCGGTCGACGACTGCGACGGAGTGTTCCTGTCCGTCGACATCGATGTGGTCGACCCCGGCATGGCGCCTGGCACCGGCACCCCCGAGCCGGGCGGGTTCACGGGCCGGCAACTGCTCGACGCGGTCCGCCGCTGCTGCTACGAATTGCCCATCGTGGGTGTGGACGTGGTCGAGGTGGCACCGCCGTACGACCAGGCCGACGTGACCGCGTACCTCGGCAACCGCGTGGTCCTCGAAGCCCTCTCCGCGATAGCCCGCCGCCGCACCGGCGTCCCCTGGAACCCCCGCCAGCCTTTGCTCGACGGCCGCTGACGGGGCAGCGGCGACCCTCCCAGCCGAGTGAGATTGCGGTGTGGGACTACCGAAGGACGACGCCAGCGCCCTGGATTGGCTCCTGTTCCAGCAGTCCGGCGTAATCACGACACGACAGACGGTGGCCGAAATGGCGCGTTCGGTGGTCGACGCCGCGCAGTGGATGCACTCGGACAGCGACGCGCAGTCGGTGCTTGCCGCTTCGTATCAGCAACGCCGCGTCACGCCAGCGGAGCTGCGTGACGTCCTGGCCATGATGCGTAACGTGCGTCGCCGCAGCTTGATGGCGGCGACGATTTCGGATCTTGAGGGCGGTGCTGAGGCGCTTTCGGAGATCGACCTCGTGCGGCTGTGCCGCCGCTACGGCCTTCCGCTACCAGATCTCCAGGAACGCCGCACGGACGCACGCGGTCGGATCCGCTACCTTGACGCGTATTGGCGCGAACGCCGCGTCGATGTCGAGGTGGACGGCGCTCGTCACATGGACGTGCGGCATTGGGCGGCGGACATGCGCCGGCAGAACGACGTCTGGATCGCCGGTGACCGTATTCTGCGGTTCGCCGCTTTCGACGTGCGCAACCGACCCGATGTGGTCGCAGCACAGATCCGCGCCGCACTCGAAGCAGCCGAGCTGTGAACGTTTTGTGTTGCCATAGCCACTGCCATAGCCACAGGAACCGTTCACAGCTCCGACGGTGTGACACTTTCGACGGCGCCGGCGCTGTAGGAGGGGGCGGCTTGTCTGGGAGGTCACGCGCGTATGGGTGTACTGGAGGCGGACCTCCATGCCGCGCGCGACCTGACCGCGCTCGTCGTCGCCGCCCAGGGTGGCGACGAGTCCGCGTTTCAGACCGTGTACCGGACGCTGCAGCCCGTACTGCTTCGGTATCTGCGGGTGTTGGTGGACGACGACGCCGAGGATGTCGCCTCGGAAGCGTGGTTGCAGATCGCGCGCGATCTCGGCCGGTTCCGCGGTGACTGGGACAAGTTTCGGGGCTGGGCGGCCACGATCGCGCGGCACCGTGCGATGGACCACCTTCGCAGCGCGCGCCGCCGCCCCTCGGTGGCCGCGCCCGCCGAGCACTTCGCCGAGCTGACCAGCGACCAGGACACCGCGACGCAGGCATTGGAGTCCGTGTCGACAGGAACCGCCATCGCGCTCATCGCCCAACTGCCGCGCGACCAGGCGGAGGCGGTGCTGTTGCGGGCGGTACTGGGACTCGACGCGCGGGCCGCCGGGCGCGTACTGGGCAAGCGATCGGGTGCGGTGCGCACAGCCGCGTACCGCGGTCTGAAGCGTCTCGCCGAGCTGCTCGGACCCGATGTGACAGAAAACGACCCGCCGACGCTGAAGGAGGTGACATGAGCACGAACCGAGGCAACCGGATTGACCGCGTGAGCGCCGAACGGCTGCTCCGCGGTGGTTTGGACGTGCGAGAAACCGGCAGTCGCCGGCTCGCCGACCTGCTGGCGGCAGCGGCCGCGCCGCACTCCGGCGGGCCGGTAGCCGGTGAGACGGCCGCGATGGCCGCGTTCCGGGCGGCTCAGGTCGCCCCTGACTCCGGAGCGCAGAGGCGATCGATGCTCAAGACAGCACTGGCGAAGATCGGCACTGTGAAGGTCGCCGCGGTGTGCGCCGCGGTCCTGGGTGTTGGTGGCGTCGCCGCCGCGGCCACGTCCAGCGGCGCAGCCGGTCCGCTCGGGTTCGCCGGCTTCGGCGGCCCTCGTGCGGAAAGCCCCCGCCCCACGACCAAGCCCACCGGTACGCCATCGCCCCGGCCCGACCACTCCGTTCGCCCTGAGGGGCTGGTCGGGCTGTGCCACGAGTACATCGGGCGGGACCGCGACCACCGGAAGGCCACGCTCGACGACCGGCGGTTCAACGAGTTGGCCGACCGGGCCGGTGGAAGGGACCGCGACAAGGCCGACAGGTTCTGCGACGACCTGCTTCGCAGGTGGCCGAGCGCTTCTCCGAAGGAGCGGCCGAGCGGCACGCCCAGTGGCACCCCCTCGCCGCGCTCCACCGACCGTCCATATGGGGATCGGCCGGGTGGCCAGAACGGCGGGCAGGACGGCGACCGCGACTCCAAGCCCACGAGCACGACCTCGGCCCGTCCCGAAGCCCCGACCACCAATTCCCCGCGCTAAGCGGGGCCACAGCAGCGGCGCCTGAGGCGAGCGACCCCCAGCGCTCCCTCAGGCGCCGCCTTGGCGTCGAGGGCGCCGCCTTCTTGCAGGTTGACCCGGCGTGTCATCATCCTGGGTACCGCTGGATGATGAACGGGGGGCGGCGCGAGGCGATGGGCGGCTTTGTCGAGGCGACGCTCGAGTTTCCGACCGTCCTTTTCAGCCTTCTCCTTCTGATCGTCATCGTGTATTGGGTGCTGGTCCTCACCGGCACGACCGATGTCGAAGACGCCGACGGCTTCGGTGACTTCCTCGGCGGTTTGGGCCTCGGCGGCGCGCCCGTCGCCGTGGTCGGGTCCGTCCTGATAGCGCTCGCCTGGTTCGCCAGCCTTGTCGGCGGCGTCCTCTTCAGTGGCGTGGCGCTCGCCGCCGTGACACTCGTGATCGCACTCGTCCTCGCGTGGCTGTGCACCCGCCTGTTGATGGTGCCGCTGCGCAAGGTTTTTCGTGCCGGTCCGGAGGCGTCTCGCAACGACTTCGTCGGCGCGCTCTGCGTGATCCGCACCGGTCGGGTCAGCGCCAGCTTCGGCCAGGCGGAAGTGACCGCCGCCGACGGCTCCTCAGCCATCGTGCAGGTCCGGCAGGCGGGTGAAGACCCGCTCCGCTCGGGCAGCCAGGCCCTCATCTACGACTACGACGTCGACGGCGAATTCTTCTGGGTCACGCCGGTCGCCCCTCACAGTTAGAAGGAACAACTGATGGATGTCATCACCACCGGGCTCGGCGTGCTCATCGCCGTCCTGCTGCTCGTCTTCATCGGACTTCTCTTCATGGTGGGCCGGCTCTTCCGGAAGGTGGAGCAGGGCAAGGCGCTGATCGTCTCCAAGGTGCGGAAGGTCGACGTCACGTTCACCGGCGCGGTCGTGATGCCCGTACTGCACAAGGCCGAGATCATGGACATCTCGGTCAAGACGATCGAGATCGAGCGGACCGGCAACGAAGGCCTCATCTGCCGCGACAACATCCGCGCGGACATCCGGATCTCGTTCTTCGTGCGCGTCAACAAGACGGTCGAAGACGTCATCAAGGTGGCGCAGGCCATCGGCACGCTCCGGGCCAGCGACCAGGACACGTTGCAGGAGCTCTTCAACGCGAAGTTCTCCGAGGCGCTGAAGACGGTGGGTAAGCAGCTCGACTTCGTCGACCTCTACACCAAGCGCGACGAGTTCCGCGACCAGATCATTCAGGTGATCGGCACCGACCTCAACGGGTACAGCCTGGAAGATGCGGCGATCGACTTCCTCGAGCAGACGCCGATGTCCAAACTGGACCCCGCCAACATCCTTGACGCACAAGGCATCCGGAAGATCACAGAGCTGACCGCGATCGAGCACGTCAAGACCAACGAGTTCCAGAGGAAGGAACAGAAGGAGATCACCCGCCAGAACGTCGACGCGCGCCAGACCATACTGGAGCTGGAGCGGCAGCAGGCCGAGGCGGAGATCAAGCAGCGACGCGAGATCGAGACGCTGCGGGCCCGCGAAGAGGCCGAAATCACCATGGCGCAGGCGCAGGAGCGGCAGCGGGCCGAGGGTGCGCACCTGCGCACCGAGGAGCAGCTGGGCATCCAGCAGGAGAACAAGGCTCGTGAGATCGCGGTCGCCGCGAAGAACCGCGAGCGGGTCATCGCGATCGAGACCGAGAAGATCGAAAAGGACCGAATGCTGGAGGTCATCGCGCGGCAGCGCGAGACCGAGCTCACCACGATCTCCAAGGACAAGGAGGTCGAGGCCGAGAAGCGGGCCATCGCCGAGGTGATCCGCGAGCGCATCGCGGTGGAGAAGACGGTCGCCGAGCAGGAGGAGAACATCAAGCGCCTGCGGGTCGTCGAGGAGGCCGAGCGGGCGCGCCAGGCGACCGTGATCCACGCCGAGGCCGAGGCGCAGGAGTCTCTCGTCAAGGACATCAAGGCCGCCGAGGCCGCCGAGCAGGCCGCGAAGCACAAGGCCCGCGAGGCGCTGGTGCTGGCCGAGGCCCGGCAGCAGGCCGCCGAGCTCGACACCCGCGCGAAGATCCGTCTCGCCGAGGGCGCGCAGGCCGAGGCGGCCGCCGAAGGGCTGGCCGAGGTGCAGGTGCGCGAGCGGGACGCCGTGGCCATCGAAAAGGTGGGCCGCGCGCAGGCCGCGGTCGAGCGGGAGAAGGCGCTGGCGGCGGCCGAGGGCAAGGAGAAGGTCGGGTTGGCCGAGGCCGTGGTCGAGCGCGAGAAGGCCCTCGCCATTGCCGCCGGTGCGGAGAAGATGGGCCTCGCCGAAGCCGCCGTGGACCGGGAGAAGGCGCTCGCGATGGCCGACGCGGTGCGCGAGAAGCTGAAGGGCGAGGCCGAGGGTCTCACCGAGAAGGCGGCCGCGATGGCCGCACTCGACGAGGCGAGCCGCGGGCACGAGGAGTACCGGCTGCGGCTGGAGGCGGAGAAGGAGATCCGGCTCGCCAGCATCGACGTGCAGCGGCAGGTGGCCGAGGCGCAGGCGACCGTCGTCGGCAAGGGCCTGGAGCGGGCGAACATCGACATCGTCGGCGGCGACACGGTGTTCTTCGACCGGCTGATGAGCTCGATCTCGGCGGGCAAGAGCGTCGACGGTTTCGTGCAGCACTCCGACGTGACGCAGAGCCTGGCCCGTCCGTACCTGGACGGCACGGCCAACTTCACGCAGGATCTCGCCAAGGTGCTTGGCTCGCTCAGCACCGCCGACGTGCAGAACCTCACGCTGTCCGCTTTCCTGCTGCAGCAGATGAAGGCCGGTGGCGCCGACTCCGACAAGCTGAAGGAACTGCTCAGCACGGCCAAGCGCCTCGGCCTCGCCGACGCGCCGATCGCTGAGCTCAATTCGAAGTGACCACTGTTACGCAGGAGGCGCGCGCCGACCTGGACGCCGGCACCTACGAGGTGCTGCGCGGCCGGCTCGGCGGGCGCGCCGCCGAGCTGGCCCGGCGGGCCGAGGCGCTCAACGCCGAGCGCCTCAAGGTCTTCGGCAACGCCGAGCTTCGCCTGATCGGCACCGAGCGCATCCGCACCGAAAACAACTGCGTACCGCGCGACATCGTGTCGATCGGTGGGCTGATGCTCTTCGGCTACAACGTCTTCATTGGACTGAAGCCGGAGACCACGGTCGACGACGTGTTCTCGCTGCACGCCTTCAGCCGTGACGGCGAGGCGTTCAGGTTCGACGCGCCGGGCGACGGGGCCTTCCTGCGCGACCCGCAGTTCCTTCGAGACTTCGGTGAGCTGTACCGGTACTACCGGGAGACCCGGCTCATGCAGCTGCGCCGGCTGGAGGGGCGGCTGCTGGCCATCTTCCAGACCGGCCCTCAGCCCGAAGACATCCGGGTGCTGCGGTGGCGGATCGACCCAGACGGCTCGGTGTCCTACATGGACAATCGCGGCGACCGCGATCACGTCTTCCCGCCGTCGCACGACTTCGAGTGGGTGGAGACCACCCGCGAGCAGCACGTGACCGGCCGGCACCCGCACATCGCGATCGACGGCGAGGTCTTCGTGGAGACGGTCGGCGGCACGCTGACCGTCAAGGTGGAAAACAACACCGAGACCGGCGAGGGCATCTACAGCGAGCCGGTCGAAGAGCCGTTGCAGAGCCTCGCCGACGCCGACATCCAATACGCCCGGGTGGGGCCGCTGATCCTGCTGCGCATCCGGCCGTACAAGGAGACCGCCTGGCGGTACCTGGTGTTCAACACCAGGACCAAGGGTGTCGTGCGGCTCGACGGCATCGGGCAGGCGTGCCAGCGCCTGCCGGAAGACCACGGTCTCATCTTCCCGGGCGGGTACTACCTGGCGACCGGCGTCAGCCGCACCTTCGACACCGACGTGACGAGCCTGGAGTTCGAACGGGTCATCCGGTCGACCAACGGCGAAGACGTGCTGTATGTCTTCCACGCCCGCGCCGAGGGCCGCTCGCTCCTGTTGCCGTACAACGTGATCCGCAAAGAGGTCGCCACCCCGGTACCGTGCCACGGCTACTCCATCTTCGACGACGGCACGCTGGTGGTCTTCCGGGCCACCTCGGACGAGCCGACCCGCGTGCACCCGATGCAGGTGTGGCAGACGCCGTACCTGTCCGACACCTACGCCGCGAAGCAGCCGGTCGGCACCGGGCCGCTGGAGCGGGTTGGTAACGCCGATCTGGTACGGGGAATCTCGGACTGCCTGTCGGTGGCCCGGATGGTCGACGAGATGAGCCCGTCCACGGGCGTGTTCGAAGGGCTGATCTCCGCCTGCGCCCGCACCTTCGACCACTACCACTGGTTGGGCGAGCGCGAGCTGGGCGACCTGCGTGCGCCGCTCGCCGAGGTGCGCGCGACCGCCGAGCAGGTGCTCGACGAGTTCGAAAAGGTGCAGGCGCTCACCGACCAGGCCGCCGCGGCGCTGGAGGAGACCACCGGCCAGATCATGGCGCTGGTGCGGCGGGCGCGCGGCGAGACGCCGCTGAGCGCCGACGCGTGGGTGGGGCAGCTCGCCGAGCTGCGCGCCGCACAAGGGCGCCTGGTCACGCTCCGGGAACTGCGCTATGTAGACAGTGCGCGGATCGACGAGCAGGACCGGGTACTTACGGCGGAGCTTTCGACGGCGGCGGAGCGCGCCGTGCGGTTCCTCCAGCAGGAAGGCGCGTTCAGCGGCTATCACGCCGAGATCGAGCGCCTGGTGACAGACGCGGAGGCCATCGCCACGGTGGCGGAGGCCGAGCCTGTCGCCACGCGACTGTCCACACAGTCCGACGGCCTGCAGGTGCTCACCGAGGTGGTTGGCACGCTCGACATCGCCGACGCGACCGTGCGCACCGGCATCCTGGAGCGGATCGGCGAGGTGCTTGCGGGCATCAACCGGGCACGGGCCACACTGGACGGTCGCCGAAAGGCGTTGCTCGCCACCGAGGGGCGTGCCGAGTTCGCGGCCGAGTTCGCGCTCCTTGGGCAGGCGGTAACCGGGGCGCTCGCGGTGGCGGACACCCCCGAGCGGTGCGACGAGCAGCTCGGCCGGCTGCTGTTGCAGCTAGAAAACCTGGAGTCGCGGTTCAGCGAGTTCGACGACTTCCTGACCGAGCTCTCGGCGAAGCGCACCGACGTGTACGAGGCGTTCTCGTCGCGCAAGCAGGCGCTGCTCGACGAGCGGGCGCGCCGATCCGACCGGCTGGTCGACTCGGCCGAACGCATCCTCACGAGCGTCGCCCGCCGGGTTGCCACGCTCAAGTCGATCGACGAGGTCAACACCTACTTCGCCTCCGATCCCATGATCACCAAGCTGCGCAGCGTCGCCGGTGACCTGCGCGAGCTGGGCGACTCGGTACGCAGCGAGGAGCTGGAGGGTCGCATCAAGGCGGCCCGCCAGGAGGCCGGCCGGAGCCTGCGCGACCGGCTCGACCTGTACCAGGACGGCGGCGAGACCATCCAGCTCGGCCGCCACCGCTTCGCCGTCAACACCCAGGCGATAGACCTCACGCTGGTGCCGCACGCCGGTGAGATGGCCTTCGCCGTCACGGGCACCGACTACCGGTCCCCCGTGGGGGATGAGAGCTTCGCGGCCACCCGGCCGTTCTGGGACCAGCTGCTGGTCTCCGAGACTCCGGAGATGTACCGGGCGGAGTACCTGGCGGCGTCGATCCTGATCGAGGCGTCCTCTTTGGACGCGCTGCACGAGGCCGCCGTCACCGAGAGTGGCCTGCGCGACTCGGTACGCCGGGTCGCCGAGTCCCGGTACGACGAGGGGTACGAGCGCGGCGTGCACGATCAGGACGCTGCCGCGATCCTCGCCGTGCTGCTGCGCCTGCACGCGGGCGCCGGTCTGCTGCGGTACCCGCCGGAGGCCCGAGCCGCCGCGCAGCTCTTCTGGGCGTACGGCACCACGGACGAGGCGCGGGCCGCATGGTCGACGCGTGCCACTTCGCTCGCCCGTGCCCGCAAGGCGTTCGGGAGGGTCGACGCGATCGGCGAGTTGTGCGGCGAGCTGTCCACGTCGATCCACGAGTTCCTGCCCGACGAGCCGGACGCGGGCCTCGCGGGGGAGTACCTCTTCGAAGAGCTGTCCACCGCGCCGTTCGGCTTCGTCACCAGTGCCGGCGCCCGCACCCTGCTCGAACGGTTCCACCGGGCGCTCGGCAGCCCGTCGGATGGCGAGTTCGAGCAGGACCTGCGGGCGCTGGGCGACGACCTCGCGGCCCGGCGGCAGCTCGTCACGGCCTGGCTGCGGTCCTTTGTGGAGAGTGCCACAGACCTCACCGATCACGAGCTGGCCGAGGCGGTCGCCGTGGAGCTCTGCGACAAGGACGTGCCCCGGTACGACTCGTCGGCCGAGCTGTCGGCCACTGTGGAGGGTCTGCTCGGCACCCACACCCGGGTGGTGGACCGCCGCATCGAGCTGCGCCTCGACGAGGTGCTGACCCGCACTCGGCGGTACCGTGCCGAACGGGTGCCCGCCTTCCGGGCGTACCAGCGGCAGCGCAACGAGCTGATAGCCGCCGAGCGCACGCGGCTGCGGCTGGAGGAGCACCAGCCGAAGGTGATGAGCGCCTTTGTGCGTAACAGGCTCCTCGACGAGGTGTACCTGCCGCTGATCGGCACCAACCTGGCACGCCAGCTCGGTGCCATAGGCGACGCCAAGCGCACCGACCAGATGGGCCTGCTGCTGCTCATCTCCCCGCCCGGCTACGGCAAGACCACACTTATGGAATACGTGGCGAGCCGGCTGGGCCTCATGTTCGTCAAGGTGAACGGGCCGTCGCTCGGCCACGGCGTGACGTCGGTCGATCCGGCGGAGGCGCCCAACGCGACCGCCCGGCAAGAGGTGGAGAAGATCACGTTCGCCCTGGAGTCGGGCAACAATGTGCTGCTCTACCTCGACGACATCCAGCACACCTCGCCGGAGCTGCTGCAGAAGTTCATCTCGCTCTGTGACGCGCAGCGCCGGATGGAAGGCGTCTGGCGGGGGCGCACCCGCACGTACGACCTGCGTGGCAAGCGGTTCGCGGTGTGCATGGCTGGTAACCCGTACACGGAGTCGGGGCAGCGCTTCCGGGTGCCGGACATGCTCGCCAACCGGGCCGATGTGTGGAACCTCGGTGACGTGCTGTCGGGCAAGGAAGACGTATTCGCCCTGAGCTACATCGAAAACTCGCTCACCTCCAACCCTGTCCTGTCGCCGCTGTCCACTCGTGACCGGAGCGACGTGGAGCTGCTGGTGCGGCTCGCGAAGGGCGACGAGTCGGTGCGCCCGGACCAGCTCCGCCACCCGTACTCGGCTGTGGAGCTGGACCAGATCCTCTCGGTGCTGCGGAAGCTGCTGCGGGTACAGCGCGTCGTGCTGGCCAACAACCAGGCGTACATCGCCTCGGCGGCACAAGCCGACGCGTCCCGCACCGAGCCACCGTTCCAGCTCCAGGGCTCCTACCGGAACATGAACAAGCTCGCCGAGCGGATCGTCCCGGTCATGAACGACGACGAGCTGGAAGCCGTCATCGACGACCACTACGTGGGCGAGGCACAGACCCTCACCACTGGCGCCGAGGCCAACCTGTTGAAGCTCGCCGAGCTGCGGGGTCGGATGACACCGGAGCAGGAGCAGCGGTGGGCAGCGGTGAAGGCCGGATACCTCAAGCAGCGGGCCTTGGGCGGTGCGGAAGACGACCCGATGACTCGGGCGGTCGGCGCGATGGGCCTGCTGGCCGACCGCGTGGCCGGCGTCGAAACCGCCATCACCAGCCTCCGCCCTGATCACGAGAGGGAGTAGAGGAGCCCTTCGCAGGTCCGCACCACTACCGCGGCGGCTCGGCGCTGGTCGGAGTCCAGCAGCGGATCTTCGCTGTGCTCCTGCCAGCGGCCGAGCGCCGCCGAGCTGAGCCGCCACAGCTCAGAGGCGGTGGCGCGCTGGTCGACGCCGAGGCGGGCGGCCAGCCCGGTGCCGTTCTCGCCGATCAGCCGCCGCGCCTCCACGGTCAGGTCCTTTTCGAACGCGACCCGCTGGCCCTGCAACGACGCCAGCAGCCGCAGCTCCCGGAAGTCGTGCGCGCCGGCCAGTACCCGCTCCAGCTCTGCCAGCAGCGCGTCGGAGCCCGACCGTGGCTCGGCGACCACTACGGACTCGAGTGCGGCGAGCGCCGATCGGGCCCGCAGCGCGTCTCGCCGCTCGATGAAGCACCGGCTGACCGCCTCGCGCAGCTCGGTTAGCCCGCTGCGGCGCACCAACTCGGCGGCGAGCTTGGCTCGGGTGTCGCTGCCGGTGCGGATGAGCGTCATCGCCAGCCGTACCCCGAAGATGCCCAGCCGGTCGAGCAGCGCGCGACGGGCCTCGACGCCGACCGGCGCGGGGAACTCCGCGCCCGTGAACCGGTCCGTCGACAGTAGATAGCTCTCCACGTCGGTGCGAGGCGCGCCCGCGAGCGTGGCGAGCGCCGCGAAGTCGGTATCGGTCAGCACCCGCCCGGCGAGCGCGACCAGCCCGCCCACCGCGACCACGCCGAGGCACAGCCCACCGATCCGCGGGTCGCGTTGGTGCCGCCGGGCCACCTGGCGGGCCGCGAGCAGCGCGTCGATGCGCCCGCCGCCGGTCTCGTCGGCGCGGGAGAGGACCATCAGCGCGTTGACCGGGGCAGCCTTGGCGACCATGCCGTCTTGCAGCCACTCCAGGACGTGCAGGTCGGTGCCGCGGCCGTCTCTGGTCAGGTAAAGCACCGCGTCGGCGTCCCTGAGGATCTTGTCGCAGGCGGACGGGACCGGAGGCGTGTCGATGACCGTGGCGTGCCGAAGGGCGCGGGTGGGCCAGGTGACCACGACGTCGTTGACTGGTGCCGGATCCCACCGTCCGATGTCGACACGCAGCCCTTGCGCGGACCGCGTCACCGGCAGCTCCGCGCCGGCCGGGTACGCCATCGCGTGCGGCTCGGTGCCGTCCTGGTACCAGGCGAAGACCGCCTGCCCGCCGGGCGCTTCGATCGGGGCGACCTCGTCGCCGACGAGCGCGTTGACCAATGTGGACTTGCCGGACTGCCACGGCCCGGCGACCGCGATGCGTAGCGGCTCGCCGAAGCGGCTCATGTGGTGCCGCAGCCGATCGGTGGCCGGCCGGCTGTCCCGGTACAGCTCAAGGGCGTCGTTCAGCAGGGTCCACACCGACTCGGAAAGCGGTGCATCCCTCATGCGACGGGCTCCAGCACCGCAGGACCCTCCGGCCGTACGGTCAGCGCCTGCGCCTGCTCGTAGAGCGTCGCCAGGCGGCGCATCTGCTGCTGTATCTCCATCTGCCGCTTGTTGCGCTCGGCGGCATCGGCGTCGGCGGCCTGCTTGGCGTTTCGCAGCGAGTGCACGATCGCGTCGTGCAACTGCTCGGTCACCGAGGTGTAGTGGTCTCGCAGGATGCGCTGAACCCAGCGCGCCGTGTCCTTGCACTCCTTGTTGAGCCGCAGGAAGAAGTCGTCGATGTGCCGCTGCGTGGCGTTCTTGGCGAGCGCCTGGCGCCGCCGCAGTAGCGACTTGCCCTCGTCGCGGATGGTCTTGCCGCCGAAGAGCGCGCCGGCGCCGAGCGAGATGGGGTTGATGAGCGGCATCCCGGCCAGCGTCGTCGCGAGGCCGAACATCAGCAGCCCACCGTAGGAGCCGCGGAGCCCGGTGAACACCTTCTGCGCCGCGGTGAACCGCTCGATGTTCGGCTGGTCGATCGTGCCGATGTGCCGGGTGAGGTCCGGCATGTTGACCTGCCACTCAGGGACGACGTCGGCCTCGTACCGCACGAAGTGGTCGGCCACCCGTCCGCTGATCCAGTCGCAGCGCTGGAGCAGCCACGCGAAGTTCGACTCGGCGACCTCGGTGAGGCTCTTTTCCAGCCACGCCTGGTAGTCCTCCCAGGTACGCAGCGGATCGGCCGCGTCGAACGCGTCGTCGACCTTGCGCATGATCTGCCGCGTCCGCTCGCGCAGGTCGTACTCGATGTCGGACATCAGGTCGGTCATCTCGTCGTTCAGCGTGTTCTGCCACCGGGTCGAGCAGCGCCGCAGCTCGTCGAGGGTGCGCTGCGCCTCGTACAGCCTGGCCATCGGCTCCTCGGAGTCCTTCGCGGACAGTTCCGCGCGCAGCGGCGCGGCGAGCTGCTCGATGACGGTCGCGGTGAGTACGCCGACAGCGGTGGGCGCGAGCACGTCGTTCTTGGCGGCCAGGTACTGCTTCAGCCGTGCGACCAGGTCGGGAAAGCCCGACTCCGCGTTGATGGCCTTGTCGTTGGTGCGCGCCGCGGCGAGGCGCAGTGTCGCGGAGACCGGTACCAAGGGAGCTGCGATGCCGGCGCTGGCGAGGTGCTGGCGGTTGCGCTCCGCGACCAGCCGCCAGTGCGGCGCGATGTCTGTCTTGGTGAGCGCTACGACCACTTTCGGATGCGACCGCACGACGTGCAGGAGGAGGTTGACCTCGGTGACCGAGAGCTCGCGAGTGGCGTCTGTGACCATGATCACAACGTCGGCGCGGGCGGGGGCGGCGACTGAGCTGCCCGCCGCGGGAAGGTTGTCGCCGTCGGCGCCGGGCGTGTCGATGAGGACCAAGCCGGCGGCGAGCAGCCCTCGCGGCACCCCGATCTCCGCGTACTCCGCTGAATCGGTGCGCCGGCTGACCGCGGTGCTGATCCGGGCGGCCACGTCGTCGATGGGCACCGGAGCGGCACCGCTTTCCTCGACGATCGTGGCGGTGGGCTCGTCAGCGTGCCGCACCACCGTCGGGATCGCCGTCGTGAGGCCGTCTCCGACGGGGCAGACGGGTGCGTTGATGAGTGCGTTGACCAGTTGGCTCTTGCCCTGCTTCGGCTCGCCGACCACGAGCACCCGGAGCTTCGGGTCGACCAGTTGGGCCCGCTTCTGCTTGACCCACTGGATGAGGTCGGTGCGGCCATGCGCCGCGCACACCCGGGCCGTCTCGTCCAGGACGTTGAGCCAGGTCGGAGTCACCGGACCAAGTGTGCGGATTTCCCCTCATTTTTCAAGGGGGCGGGGGAGGCCGGACCCGATTCGGCCTCCCCCGTATTACCCCTCAGAAGAGAATGTCGGTGGCCCCGAGCAGGCCGGTGTCGGCGTGGGCGCTCGCGTCGGCGGAGCCGTGCACGCTGGCGTCGCCGCTGAGCAGCCCGCCAACGCCGACGCCGTCGAGCGCGCCGGTCACGGTGCCGGTGGTGCCGCCCACCAGCGAGGAGGAGTCGCCGGTGACCGAGGAGACGTCCGGCACGTCGACCGGGAGGCCGAGCCCGTCGACCAGCCCGGTGGCGTGGTCGAGCGTGCCGGTGACGGTGCCGAGCGTGGCGTCGGTGGTGCCGAGCACGCCGTCGACCGGCGAGCCGCTCAGCAGGCCGTCGGCCGTACCCAGCGTCGCGTCGACGGTGCCGGTGGCGTCGGCGGTGACGGGGCTGACGACGTCGGCGTCCAGGGTGTCGGCCACGTCGTGCACACCGGACAGGTCGGCGGCCGCGCCGGAGGTGTTCGCCGTGAGGCCCAGGCCCGGCAGGACGCTCGTGGTGACGACGTCGAGCCCGGTCGAGTCGACCGCGATCGCACCGATCGCGGCGACGTTGGCATCCGCGCTGGTCGACTGCACGCCCGCGGTGAGCTGGCTGGTTACGGCCTGGAGCTGGCCGATCACGTTCGCGGGGTCGCTGTCGATGGCGCCGATACCCAGATCCTGCACCGGGGCGAGCGCGGTGATGCCCTGCACCGGGGCGTAGTCGACCACCAGCGGCACCACGTCCTGCACGTCAGCGGCCGTGATGTCACCCAGGCCGGCGTCGTTCAGCACGCCCTCGGGGTCGAGTTCGAAGGCGGAACGCGCCTCCGCGTTGGTGAGCAGGTTCAGCACGAAGTCGTGCAGCGTTTGAGACGAATCCATGCGCAGAAAGCTATTGGCTGGTGGCGTGCCGGGCATCGGGGACCGTGCCGGGTTGTCATGGGGCCCCATTAGGGCATCCCCGTACCCGGCCGTTAGGGGATTAGGGGATCTGCCAGGGCAGAATTGGTGGTCCAGTCGCACGGACATCTCTGGTACGAACGTCAGGGACCGTTCGGGAGGAGTGTTCGCATGCCGTACGTGCTGGGGATCGACATCGGTGGCACGAGTACCACCGCCGCTGTCTCCCGCCTGCACGCAAACGGCTGGGGGGAGCCCGAGGTGGTCCGGCTGGGGGATCGGGGCAACGCCGTGCCATCCGCGCTGCATATGGGGGGTGACGGTACCCTCACCGTGGGAGAGCCGGCCCGCCCAGACGCGACCCGGCTCGCCCGCGGCTTCAGCCGGCGCATCGGCGACGACGTTCCGCTCCTGGTCGGCAACGAACCGTGCACCCCGCAGGCCCTGACTGCCGTGCTCGCGATGTGGGTGGTCGAGCGGGTGCTGGCCAGTGAGGGCGAGGTCGCCGAGCAGGTCGTGATCAGCCACCCGGCCGGCTGGGGCAAGTACCGGCGTGAGCTGCTACACCGCGCCCTCTGGGACATTGGGCTCGCCAACGTCACGCTGCTGCCCGAGCCGGTGCTGGCCGCGGAGCGGCACGCGGCACGCGGCGTGCCGGGCGCCACGCTGGCCGTGTACTCGCTCGGCGGCAGTGGATACGAGGCGTCCGTGGTGGGCTGGGCCGACCCGGTCGGCTACCGGCTGCTCGGCAGCGCGGCGCCGGTCGACCGGTACGGGGGCGACGACATCGACGACGCGCTGGCCAGCCTGGTACGGGGCAAGCTGGGGCGCGAGCTGCGCGAGCTCGACGGCACGCAGGTCCGCATGGCGCTCTACGGGCTGCGGCGCGAGTGCACCCGGGCCAAGGAGCGGCTGAGCGCCGAGCAGGAGACGCACGTGCCGGTCCACCTGCCGCGCGGTCATCTGCGGGTGCCGGTGACGCGCACGGAGTTGGAAGACGCGATCCGGCCGGCGGTGCGGCACACCGTCGACACGCTGGTGCGCACGATCCACACCGCCGGGGTCGACGCCGGGCAGGTCGACGCGGTCGTGCTGGCGGGCGGCGCCGTGCGGATGCCGCTGGTCGCCGAGATGATCGCGGCCGAGCTACCGGCGCCGGTGGCTGTCGACGCCGATCCGCAGTGCACGGCCGCCGCCGGAGCCGCGCTGGCCGCCGCGCAGCTTCTGGCACCGCCCGTCACGGAGTACCACGATCCTGTGTGGACAGCGGAGCCGCCGGCGCTGCGCATGTCGAACCCGGAGCCGTCCCCATACGTGAACGAGGGTGAGATGGGTGCGGCGCCCCCGCCCCGGCCGCCCCTTTCGATCACCCCGTTGGAACTGCCGCGCATGCGTTCGGGTCAGCGCATGCGTGGCCTGGTCGGAGGCCGTCCGTGAGTGCCCGCATGACGACCGCGGCGCCATTCGTCGCGGACGAGCGAGTACGCGCCCTGCTCGCCTCCGCTGAAGACGGTCCACTGTGGCTCGCGGTCCAAGCGCCCGCCGGCTACGGCAAGAGCACCCTGCTGCGTGAGCTGGCCGAGGCCGTCCAGCGAGGCGGCGAAGACCATGGCGTGATCTTCGTGGACGACGGTCACCTGCTCCCCGAGGAACGCCTGCGCGAGTTGTCCGAGCACGTGGCCAGACAGCGCGGGGGGCTCGTGCTGGCGTACCGCCCGTGGCCCCGGCCGCCGGCGCTCGGCGAGCTGGTGTCGCGGCTCCGGCCGCTCGTGCTCGCGCCGTTCAGCGAGCGGCAGACCGCGGAGTACCTCGGCTCGGGCGCCACGGCCGCGCTCGCCCGGTACCTCCACGCGCAGGCCGGCGGCGTGCCGCGCTTCGTCGAACGGCTCGCCGTCGCCGTGGAGCAGCCGGGCGGCGAGGTGCCGCCGGCCGCGCTGGTGCAGTTCCGCGCCGACCTCGATGGGCTGCCCGCCGACGTACGCGGGCTGCTGCTGGCCGCCGCGACTGGGCTGGAGCTGCCCGGCGATCTGCTGGGTGCGCTGCTCGACACCGACCTGGTGAGGGTCGACGAGCTGCTGGAGGCGGCGCGAGCCACCGGGCTGCTCGGGCCGGACGGGCGGCCGGTACCCGTGGCTCGTCGCGCGGTTGCCCTGCTCAGTCCGGCCTCGCAGCGCACGGCCGTCTGGCAGCGGCTCGCCGAGCTGCAACTGGCGCGCGGCGGCACGGTACTGCCGCTGGCACGATCGGTGCTCGCCGCCGGCGTCGGCGGCGCCGGCCTG